>JAPKCZ010000468.1 GCA_028822745.1 Kiritimatiellia bacterium
GAAGTTCATATCAATATAGTAAAAATGTAAGGGTTTTAGAAAAACACCAATCCCGACACACGGTCTAGCCCACCCGTCTTCGTGGAATAGGTACAGAAAGTCATTCGCAAAAATGAAGGAAATTGATGCTATACGCAGCCCGGACACACCGGAAGAGACTGAGGACCCTTCCTGTCGCTAAAGGATGTCGCCTTGAAACTCGGTTATTCTGATCACACAATGCTTCATAGATTGAAAATCCAAAGAGCGGGCGTGAGATTGGTCCCTGCTGGGCGACTGATATACCAGATGTCGAGGGTTCACACTTACCTCCAGAGCCCAGAAGCAATGAAATGTAAAGAGGATGTCAGGAAAAAAGGAGAAAAATAAGCCAATGAAGATCCTCCTTACATGGTCCGACCCCCATGGACACTCATAGCCAGAATATATCGATTAGCACGTGGCATTGACTCCCCCCAAGAACGATGGACCGATATTCAAACCCGATTTCAGGTCCATAGCCACCTAAAACGCACAATCAACAGACCTAAGTCGTTGATGCTCTAAGAGAACCTGTGGTCCGACCCCGATGGAACTCCACTAGTGCCTTTCAGACCCGACCCTAAAGACCTTTAAAATTTTGGCGCCGGCGCTATAATCCGCAACGACCCGCTCAGCAGAAAGCTTTCGATGAAACCCACGTCTGCCACCGACCTCCTTAAATCCCACTTTGGCTTCGAGTCCTTTCGCGCAGGCCAACAGGAAACGATTGAAATCCTGCTGGCTGGCCGCAGTGCGGCGGCCATTTTCCCGACCGGCTCCGGCAAAAGCCTCTGCTATCAGCTGACCGCGCTCCTGCTTCCCGGCCTGACGCTAGTCGTCTCCCCGCTGTTGGCCCTGATGAAAGACCAGATCGATAGCCTGCAGGCCAAAAACATTCTGGCGGAACGACTAGACTCCAGCCTCACGGAAGACAAATATCGCGAGGTCTCCAATGCCATCCGCAACGGCCAACTCAAAATGCTGTTTGTCTCCCCCGAACGGCTCACCAATGAACGCTTTCTCAATCTCATTCGCGACCAGCAGATCAGCTTGCTCGCCGTCGACGAAGCCCACTGCATCTCGGCATGGGGCCACAACTTTCGACCCGACTACCTCAAGCTGGCCAATGCCGTTGAATCGCTAAGCGTCGAACGCGTACTGGCTCTCACGGCCACCGCCACGCCGAAAGTCGCCGACGATATGGCTGCCGCCTTTAAGATTCAGCCCGCCGACGTTATCAACACCGGTTTTTACCGCTCCAACCTCGAATTCCGCGTCACCGCCTGCCAAAGCCGTGAGCGCGATCAGCTGCTGCTTAAGCGCCTCCATGAGCGCCCGGCCGGCCCGGCGATCGTCTATGTTCACCTTCAGAAGGATGCCGAGAACGCCGCGCGTTTGTTGTGCCAGAACGGACTCAATGCCGCCGCCTACCATGCCGGGCTTAAAACCGAGCAGCGCACCGCGACGCAGGAAAAGTTCATGGCGGGTGAGATCCCAATCATTTGCGCAACCATCGCATTTGGTATGGGCGTCGACAAAGCCGATATCCGCTACGTCTACCACTACCACCTGCCCAAAGGCTTTGAAAGCTACATGCAGGAAACCGGCCGGGCCGGTCGCGATGGCGCGGCCTCGGTCTGCGAACTTTTTGCCTGTTCGGCCGACTGCACCACGCTGGAGAACTTTGTCTATGGCGACACGCCCGATGTCATCAACATCACCCACCTCGTCGACAGCCTGCTCGACACCGGCGACGAGATCGATGTGACCGCCCGCGAACTCTCCCAGGCACACGATATCCGCCAACTTGTCGTCAGCACCCTGCTCACCCATCTTGAGCTCTTCGGCATCATCCGCTTCGACGGCTATTACTACAGCGACATCCGCTTTGAAGCGCATCAGACCGGAGCCGAGATCCTCGCCCACTATCCAGAGCCGCAGGCTGCCTTTCTGCGAAAAATCTTTGCCTGTGGAAAAAAGGCACGCAGATGGATCACGCTCGATATGGACGCGGCCACTGCGCGTACTGGCCATCCGCGCGCCGTCGTCCTGCGCGCCCTCGAAAACCTGCAGCACAACAACAGGATCACCCTCCAGATGTCCGGCTATCGCCAGCGCTTCCAGCTGCTGCAACCCAAGGCCGATCGCAAGGCACTCTGCAGAAAGTTGGTGGAACTGTTCCAGCAACACGAGCAACTTGAAATCGAGCGCATCGACGCCATGGTCGCTTATGCGGGCGAAGACAGCTGCCTCACCAACCGCTTGATCGCCTATTTTGGCGAACCGATTGCAGCGTGTGGACATTGTGGCGTTTGCAAAGGCGATGCCCCTGCTATTCTGCCAAAACGGACGTCGGAACCGATTGATGACGCCATTCTCTCGCAGATAACCGAACTCGCCGATCAGTATCCCAAAGCCCTTAGTCAGCCGCGCCAGCAAGCGCGTTTCCTATGCGGACTCAACTCCCCTGCCGTCAGTGCCCAACGTGTGTTACGCGGAAACCCGCTCTTCAATAGCTGTGCACATATCCCCTTCAAAAGCCTGTTCGAACAGCTCGAATCAAAATGATACTAAACAAGGCAGGAGCAAAAAGAGTGCAGCAATAAGGGACAGGCCAGAATGGCACTAAGTTTAGCACAGTTTCCGGCAATCAATGGGACACGCGCCATGTCTGTGGGTGAGTGCGTGGGTGTGGGAGTTGGGAAATGCCCTGGCACGACGTCCTTTTCCGATCTTTC
>JAPKCZ010000469.1 GCA_028822745.1 Kiritimatiellia bacterium
TGGTACCCATGGATGCAGGCTGGGATGACGTCGGCTCCTGGGCATTCCTCGAAACCCTGCCTCGCGACAGCCGCGGCAACTACATGCACGGCGACGTGTTGATCGAAGATTCCGATAACACTTTGGTACATAGCGAGAACCGCCTGGTAGCCGCCCTTGGCATAAAGGACGTCGTGGTTATTGAGACCAAGGATGCAGTGTTGGTGGCGAGTCGAAACCGAACACAGGACGTCAAACGGATCGTGGCGCGTCTCAAAAACGAGCGACGGCCGGAAGCGGAGAGCCACACTGTCGTACACAGGCCTTGGGGCAGCTATGAAACCATCGCGATCAGCACGCGATTCCAAGTTAAGCGCATCATCGTTAAGCCCAAACAAAAATTAAGCCTGCAAATGCATCATCATCGCGCGGAACACTGGATCGTGGTCTGTGGCACCGCCCGGGTGACTTGTGCCGAGCGCGAATTTCTACTTGCAGAAAACGAGTCGACCTATATTCCGCTTGGAGCTCAGCACCGCCTGGAAAACCCGGGTTCCATCCCTCTTGAGCTTATAGAAGTTCAATCAGGCAGCTACCTAGGAGAAGACGATATCGTCCGGTTCAATGATGTCTATGGGCGAGCTCCGTAGGGCTTCAAACACCGGCTGCGGCAAGAAACTTTAGGGCGAGATGGGGCAAGTCGCTCGTTCGCATCTTCTTGATATCGTAGGATTTGCACCCTCCAAGCCTATCTAACCGGCCACCACTGCAGTCCGGGTGAGATGTGTCACATTTTATGCAAGTGGCACGGGGTATGCCTGCTTCCAGATAAGCCATCTTTCTCACTTTGGGCCCCCTAAAAAGGTCTTGTGATTTAAGATGTGTAATATTTATGCTGCAATGCGGGGTGTATTGTGAAATGCTCAAGTGCATGCTTTTCCGAATTAATCATTAGCTTTCTCATAGTGAATTAATTTGAATCGCTTTCAATTGGAAAGAAGCCATGCTTCAGGGTCTCAGGATCAAATTATGGACCAGCGAGCTATAAATTCTAGATTCACGGCAATACCGCCTACCTTGACGAACGGGGTGGAAGTGAATCAAAACTCACTGTTACAGCGAAATGCCGGGTTCCAGGAAATCGAACAGATTC
This sequence comes from Kiritimatiellia bacterium, assembly GCA_028822745.1. Classification (GTDB taxonomy): domain Bacteria; phylum Verrucomicrobiota; class Kiritimatiellia; order UBA8416; family JAIOPI01; genus JAPKCZ01. The sequence goes on from JAPKCZ010000469.1 coordinate 1,133, forward strand.
AGTCATCGACGGACACGCTTGGCGACAGTCAGCTCTATATATTGACCAAACGAGTGGCCGATATCGCGTTGGCTATGATGCTCGCTGTGGTATTTTTGCCAATGATCGTTGTTGTAATGTTTGTCTTGCGCCGCGAGGCAGGTGCGATTATTGTCGGACATACGCGCATCGGAAAAAATGGCAAAGAATTCAAAGCGTTGAAGTTTAGGACAATGATTCCGGACGCAAGCGGTGCGGTGTGCGAGTTATTAGTGCGCGATCCGCAATCGTACGAATTATGGATTCGCAATAAGAATTTGAAAAACGACCCTCGAATGAGCACCGTTGGGAAATTCCTTCGGAAAACCAGCCTGGAGCAGCTCCCGAAATTGTGGAATGTGCTAAAAGGCGATATGAGCCTGGTCGGCCCACGCCCGGTTACCCGAGAAGAGTTGAGAAAATACGGCAAGGCGGCCAAGTACTATCTCGCGTTCAACCCTGGTTTGACGGGGCTTTGGCAATTGGCCGGAGAAGACAATCGAGATTATCGACGCCAGATTGCGATAGACAAGCAGTACGCGCTCAGCGCATCGCTCGGAGTTGATTTGGCAATATTATTCAATGCCATATATGTCGTATTTCAGCGGCAGCCACACTCAAGGGTCGATGCGTCGGAACAATCTCTCGACATTTGCAGCCAGGATGCTGAGTACACCAGACTAAGCCATCAAGATTGACTGCTTATAAAACGCCGTTAGTTGCCGCATTTGCAGTAGCGCGGTTTTGCTTCGGAAATTCAACGAAGTAACGGTCGTCGATCAGGTTGTCACTTCTTATCTCACTACATGACCGTGCAGATTCGAGAACAAGCACTCCGCTCCGGGGAAGTTGCGGCTGTCTCTACCAGGGTCTTGATAATTGGGGCCTCCAGCTTCATTGGATCGACCCTATCAAAATTTTCTTCGCCTGACCTTTCTATCACGTCCTTAGGGCACAAGGACGCAACAAACCTTCCTGGAGGCCACTACGACGTCATTTTGAATTGTGCCCTGCATCCAAAATTCAAATCATCAGGGTATGAAGTCGACTATGACGCAGATCTCTTCGCAGCAAAACTGGCAGCAAAAGCTGGGGCGCATTACGTGATGCTGAGCACTAGAAGGGTCTATGCATCAAGTCCGATCTTGCGCCGAATCGATGAAAATGAAACACCAGCACCCGACACCCCATATGGGCGGAACAAGATCGAATCGGAAAAACGAGTCCTTGATCTTCTTGGAGATAAATGCTCTATCATGAGGATATCAAATGTATTTGGCTACGAGCCTGGCCGATCAGGTTTTTTTGGCATCGCCGTGACGTCGCTGCGCCGCGAACAGAGAGTGATACTAGACGTCAGCCCATTCGTGGTGCGCGACTTCATTCCTGTTGAGGCTCTTTGTGAAGTCTTAACCGCTGTCATTACTGCCAAGCCCAGCGGCATTTTCAATGTCGGCTCAGGCATTGGGGTGCCGATCGGCAAGATAGCCCTTTGGCTCATTCAAGGCTACGGCTCAGGTGAACTTGTCGTCACGTGTCCAGATGAGCGCGACGCCTTTATAGTCAATACGGACAAGATCAAACGCGCCGTTCAGAGCTATCCGTCA
>JAPKCZ010000470.1 GCA_028822745.1 Kiritimatiellia bacterium
GTCACAACCGTCATTTCCCCCAATGGAATCTTAAGATCGATTCCCTTGAGATTATTCTGTCGTGCGCCTTCAACAGTGATATATTCTTTTGCCACCGTGTGGCCCTCTCGAATACCGTCGCCTACAAAACAGACGAAAAAGACAGTCAGTATGTGACATGCAGGACCTTTAGGCAATGACTCTTGCCTGACCTGAAACGCAGATGTGTTTATCAGCCATGCGGGGTTAATTTTGTCTTTGGCCTATGGGGTGCTAGTGATTAGGATTAAGATTACAATTGGGATTGGGAAAATACACTGACAGGATCATGCAGACACTTTCAGACATAGGTGAATCGGAAATCATTCGCCGCATCACGGCTGGCCTTGAAAGCTCAGGCGAGGTGGTGACGGGGCCAGGTGACGATTGTGCCGTAATTCGTCCGGCGGGGAGTGGCGATTGCGACTGGGTACTGACGTCCGATCCGGTCATTGAAAACAGACATTTCACACGTGACGCGGATTTTGCCCAAATTGGACACAAAGCCATTGCACGTACCTTAAGCGACATCGCCGCCATGGGCGCCGATCCCGCATGGGCGCTCATCAACATCGTTGCACCGGCAGATTTACCCGTGGACGACCTGGAAACCCTCAACGCCAGTATGCAAGCAACGGCGTCGCGTGAGGGAATGCTGATTATTGGCGGCGATGTATCGCAAGGTCCTGAGCTCCAGGTTCACGTTTTCGGCATCGGGCGCTGCCCGACAGGTGCGGCCGTTTTACGCAGCGGTGCTTGCGTTGGCGATCGTCTCTACGTCACGGGCGAACTCGGCGGCAGTCAGCTCCGACATCATCTCTGTTTTCAACCGCGTATCGCTGAAGGTCGCTTTTTGCGAGACTGGGCAACCGCCATGCTCGATTTGAGCGATGGACTGGCGACCGACAGTCATCATCTGGCTGAGCAAAGCAAGGTAGGACTGCGATTGAACTTATCTGCCATTCCCATTGGGCCGGATGCGGACCAGTTGTATGACGACCACAGTCCGTTGTATCATGCACTCACCGACGGTGAAGACTTTGAGCTGCTCTTCTGTATCGCAGCGGATCGCTGTGCGGCCTTCGACGCAGCATGGGCCGAGACGATGAAGCTGCCCTGCTGTGCCATCGGCGAGATCACCGACGCGGCGGGTCGTGTCGTTACCGTGGACGCAGAGGGTCAGGCAAAGCCCTTAAGCGATGAAGGATTCCAGCATTTTCGCGCCCGGTAATACGATGACAAACAACAAAGACACCTCAATAACGGTTGTAACACATTCCCCTTCAGAAACCCTGCAGCTGGCCAATCGGCTCGTTGCATCGACCCAAGGCGCTCTCGTGCTGGCGCTACACGGTGAACTAGGATCCGGAAAAACGTGTTTCGTACAAGGCATAGGACAAGCCATGGGTATCCGTGACGCCATCACAAGTCCGACGTACACGCTCGTCGGGGAATATAAAGGCAGCGACAGAACACTTTATCACTTTGACCTTTATCGCTTACACGACGCAGACGAACTGTGGGCACTTGGCTTCGAGGAATACTTAAACCAAAACGGCGTTGTTGCCATCGAGTGGGCGGAGCGCGCCGAGGACACCTTGCCCGCCAACACGATTCACGTTCACTTTGACGTCAAGGATGCGACAATGGAACGGTGCATTCGCTTCAGCAATCTGCCGCCAGCGCTACAGCGTTTCGACACAGTCGCGTAATCTGGCCCCACTGTGCCGTGGCGATCAGGTCGGCGTTGACCATCCAGGACCCACCCACTGCTGCCACAAAGGGTAATCCTAAATAGGCCGGTGCGATGTCGGGCGTTATACCGCCCGTTGGCAAAAACGTGACCCCCGTATGTGCAAACGGACCCGCGAGCGCAGATAGCAATTGGGTTCCGCCGGACACTTCAGCTGGGAAAAACTTCAACTTCCGGCATCCAAGACGAATCGCATGATCAATTTCACCGGCCGTGATGACCCCCGGCATGAGCAAAAAATCACAACGCTGGGCGTAGAGAACGACATCAGGGTTTAGACCGGGAGAAACCGCGAACGACGCACCTGCATCAATAGCGGCATCAAGTTGCTCCGTGTCGAGCACCGTACCGGCGCCGACCGCCATGTCAGGGAATTCAGCTGCGATCTTGCGAATGGCGTCTGCTGCAACTGAGGTGCGAAAGGTAATTTCGACGACATCCAAGCCAGCCGCCATCATGGCTGCGGCCAAGGCAAGCCCTTCATCGACCGATTGCACGGTGGCTGCGGGCACCAGACGTCGGCGACACCAAGAATTATCGATCATCTTCTGCCTTTGTAGAAACCCGACACCGATTCATCATTCGTCCACAAGAGACTCAAAGTTCGTCGATCGAGCGCGTATACTTTCTGATCTTTTTTGTCCTTCACCCAACGATTTATAGCACGTGTGTGCCACGTTTATGGCGAAAATCGCGACCAAAACACTAGACGTGAACGCGAGAAACATCTTCAAGAATGATGATTTCAGAATTTTGCATTGGGCGGGAATACCAAACACCACAAACGCCAGAATGGGTAGCCCGAACATAACAACCTGTTTCACCACCGGATCCTTAATATAACGCAACAGGTAGAGAGACGTGGCTGCCGCGGCGCCGATCAGCGAAAGAATCCCGATAAGCAGCACAAGCGAGATGCGCGTCCAACCGATGTTTGATATGCCGTAGATCATGCAGGCGAATCGCATGGCGACGAG
>JAPKCZ010000471.1 GCA_028822745.1 Kiritimatiellia bacterium
AAGCTTATGATTTCACGCGAACTATCGGATTCCAAAGGCGCGGAAGATGGTCTGGATGAGCTCGTCGGCAAACAAGGCATTGCCTGCTCGCCATTGCGACCTGGTGGTTACGCAGAAATCGAGGGCCGTCGCGTTGACGTGATCACACGAGGCGAAATGCTAGACAACGATCAGGCCATTTATGTTGTTGAAGTTGAAGGCAACCGGGTTGTCGTCGCTGAATTATCTGAACAGAACAAAGAGAGGGACACGGTATGACACAAGTTTTCACAGTCTTAATGGGCATCCTTGGTTTAATTCTACTGGTGCTGTTTTTCGTCATCATCAAATTCATCGGCATTTGGATTCGGGCCCTCAGTTCAGGCGCGAGTGTGTCGCTCGTCACACTGATCGCCATGCGGCTACGCCGTGTGCCCCCGAGTCTTATCGTGGATGCACGCATCAAACTGGTCAAAGCGGGCTTGCACCTCAGCACCAACGATTTGGAAGCCCACTTCCTTGCTGGTGGTGACGTACTAAACGTCGTCGGAGCGCTTATTGCAGCAGACAAGGCCGATATCCCCTTGCCCTTCCAGCGCGCCGCCGCCATTGATCTGGCCGGACGCGATGTGCTCGACGCGGTGCGTACGAGCGTGAACCCAAAGGTCATTGATTGCCCCGACATTGCCAAAGGCGGCACCGGTTGGCTTGACGCCGTGGCCAAAGACGGCATTCGCTTGCTGGTCAAAGCGCGTGTCACCGTACGTGCCAACATCGAGCGATTGATTGGTGGTGCAAAAGAAGACACCATCATCGCACGTGTCGGCCAGGGCATCGTCAGCGCCATTGGTTCGGCTGATTCCTACAAAAAGGTGCTGGAGAATCCTGATCACATCAGCCGTCGCGTGCTGGAAAGTGGCCTCGATGCCCAGACCGGTTTTGAAATAGTTTCGATCGATATCGCCGACATCAGTGTCGCCGGCGTCTCCGATGTCGCCAACGTTGGCGCGCAACTTGAAACCGAGCGCGCCGAAGCGGATAAAAAGTTGCGTCAGGCGGAAGCCGAAGGGCGTCGCGCCATGGCCGTCGCCGAGGAACAGGAAATGCGCGCCCGCGTGGTCGAGATGCAAGCCAAGGTCGTCGAAGCCAAGGCCGAAGTGCCACGTGCGCTCTCGCAGGCCTTCCGTGACGGCAATCTCGGGGTCATGGATCACTATCGCTTGCAGAACATAGAGTCAGACACCAGCATGCGTCGCGCCATTTCTGGTGATGACGACGAGGCGAGTGGCAAGAGCTAAACGGCTTCGCCCTAGGGCGGCCTGCATGGGTCGCCTGGGCATATGAGGCGCGTTTGCTCAGGCGCTTAGGAAGAATGCTATGACATCCACGGTGCATACCGCAGGTTTTGAACTTCTGATTTGGGTGGTCTTCATCATCTTTTCGATCGTGGCCCAAGCGATCAAGGGCATGAAGAAGTTCAAGGAAGGCCGCCCAGGCCAATTGTCAGACGATCATTCCTCGCCGAAACCGCACCTCAATCCACAGCAAGAGCTACAGGATTTCCTAAAGGAACTTTCGGGCTCGCAGACACGTGTCGAAACGCCTGAACCCGAAGCGCCAGAACGCGTCGTGACACCGGTGTCACAGCCCATTCCAAAACCAGCCCCACCGCCCGTGCCGCACACCAGCCGGTCTGCGGCTCCGAAACGCGTGGTGCGAGTGCCCGAAGAGGTGCCCGAAACAGTACACGCTGGCCTAGCTGAAGTGGCATCCGTAGCGAATTATGCTGGCGTCGCGAATACGGCTGCCGTCTCAACACTGGAAGCAGCGCCAACAGAGGATGCGAACTACGCCATTATAGATCACGAGAAGGCCAGAAACACATATTTCGAAGAGCTGCGCATGAGTGTTGCCACGGAGTTGACGGGCAATAAAAAAATACGCAAAGCCGTGCTTCTTCAGGAAATTCTAAGTGCCCCCGTTAGCTTGCGAAAGACCGATCCCGGCATTCCCTCGATGTAATCTAGGCGTCGACCCAGTCAGGGCGTCTCCGCAACCGGATTCAAAGTAAACACGGAACGCTGCCCATTGTCGCCGGGGTTCGCGTCGGTCTCGCCTTCAATCACGGCTTCATGCGCCGCCACCACGCGACCGTCCGGCGGGATGGCCGCGGCAGGCACGATGACTTGTTCGCTGACCGTCTGCCCGACCACGATGTCTGTAAAGTGGAGCGTGGTCGGCACGCCATCAATTACGACGTTCATCGTCAGGTCGCCAATAGATTCGGTACCACGGTTCTGCGCATAAAATTCGACGATCAGATCCTGCGATCCATCTTGCGAGTCGATGATGAACGGCCCACCAGCCGATACGTCATAAATGTTCGGTTCATCGCGCTCAATCAAACGCCCCATGTTGAGAATGCCCCCGCCATAGGCGAAATCGCTGCCCGGCGCGCCACTGTCATCGCCGTAGGACACAAGCAACTGTGCGGCTTGGTCTGCGGTCAAACCTGGCGACAGACTCATGACAGCGGCGATTGCACCGCTGACAATGGGTGTCGCAGCGGACGTGCCGCTGAACGTAATCGTCGTGTCATCAGGCCCAGCGGCGTTCAAAGCCAGACCCGGAGCCACGATATCAACTTCGGACCCGGTATTGGAAAAATAGAGATGGCGTCCTGCCGCATCAACGCCGCCGACAGCAAGCACACCATCCAAGCGCGCAGGGAAGGTGACGCCATCCACAGCTCCGTTACCCACGG
>JAPKCZ010000472.1 GCA_028822745.1 Kiritimatiellia bacterium
CATCCATGGATCACGTTTCAAGACCGAATGCGCCAGCCCCAGATAGAGCATGTAATCCCACTCTTCTTCAGCAGTGCTGAAATCGGGTCCCCTCCCTGCCCGTTCCCCACCCCTCCAAATCGCGCCCCTTGTAGCGCTCCAGAATTTCGTATTCGTCCTCGGATTTGTGATAGGCGCCCAGACGTGCCTCTGCGATGAGGTAGCGGTCCGTCGACGCGGCGTCTTGTACCAAGACATAGTCGATATCGGGTCCGGCGCAGAGGGCCAAATTTCCAGGCAGCGTCCAGGGCGTGGTGGTCCAGGCGAGGGCATACGCTTCGCCCTCGACCCCAGACGTCAATCGCAGGCGCACCGTAATGGATGGGTCGTTGACCTCTTTGTAGTTGCTGCCAGCCTCAAAATTCGAGAGCGGCGTGGTCAGCTTCCAACTATAGGGCATGATGCGATGGGCCCTGTAAATGCGATCCTGGTTCCACAGCTGCTGGAACACCCACCAGATCGTCTCCATATAGTCGACGTCCATGGTTTTGTAATCATCATCAAAATCAACCCAACGGCCCATGCGGGTCACCGTACGGCGCCATTCTTCAACATAGGTCAACACCATCGAGCGGCATTTTTCGTTAAACACATCGATGCCGGCCTCTTGGATGGCGGCCGTACCCGAAAGGCCAAGTGCCTCCTGAGCGAGGGCTTCAATCGGCAAACCGTGACAGTCCCAACCGAAGCGACGTGACACATAATGTCCGCGCATCGTGTGATAGCGGGGGATAATGTCCTTGATGGTGCCGGCCAATAAGTGGCCATAATGGGGGAGTCCCGTCGCAAAAGGAGGGCCGTCATAAAAGACGAACTCCTTCTGTCCCTCGCGTTGCTTGAGCGACGCCTCAAAGGTCTTGTCGGCCTCCCAGATGGCAAGCACGTCGCGCTCCATTTCTGGAAAACTCAGCTTATTACTGACGGGGTCGAACGTTTTTTCGCTCATGGATTCACCAAGATGTGATACGGCCCAGCGTGCGTCGCGGGCCTCAAAGGGTTCAGAACGTAGCGTAAGTCGCGGAGGTGTTCAATCGCGGAATAGGCCCGGATCGATCAAAGATCGCATGCCTGCTGCCGACCTAGAACAAAGTAAGGCGGCGCTCTTTCACGATAATTCGATCCCCCGGCTCCAGATCGAAGTCCTTATCGGGGTCACCGTCTGAGAGAATGTCACGGACGTTGACTTTGAACTTCTCTTCATAGCCCTCGCCATCGCGACGAATAACTTCCACTGATTTATCGTTGGCAAACTGAGGCAAGCCGCCCATTTTGAAATACAGGTTCATCATGGTAAACCGTTCGTCCTTCGTGAACTGGTAGAAGCCTTCCTGATTGACCTCGCCCAGCACCAAGACCCATCGTCCTCGGCCGCGTACGGCGCGAGCGTGTCGGGCGCGCGGCGGAACATAGGTGAACACATAGGCGATATCATTGTTGCGCAAGGTCACATTCGGGACGCGTACTTTACCGTCTTCGGTGATGAACGTATAGACCTCCCCGGGCAAAGACTGCCAGACAGGTGACTTCATGCCTTCTCGAACCACTCTGACCCGCACACTACTGGCCGCCCCCTTAATACCACCGGCGCGCACCAAGGCGTTATTCAACGTCACGAAGTCACCTGGCCCAAGTTTGATCACCCCTGCCGAGCCGACCACGCCCAGAACCTTGCATTGGTCATAGGAAGCACGATGGATTTTCACACCGACCGTTGCACTGTTGAATCCACCGCGGCCCCGCAGGATGTCCTGAATTTTCTGAACCGCCTCTTGCTCAGTCATATTGAAAAGAATGACAGGACCGATGTAGCCAAGGCTAATTGCGCCCAGTTTGTTGACCTGATAAGAACCGTTTAATCCAGACTCTTCGGCCACACTGATTTTCAGAACGCTGTCGGGCTGAATCGTAGATTGATCTTCCGAGTCACCCGTCGAAGCACCGGCCGCTGTTGCCTCAAGGGCGGTCATTGGAAATGACGGCGTATCGGGCTTATCCGGTGATGCGAATGCGTCCGTGACGTCCTGAACTTCTAACTGTTGAAGCACCTCAGAAAGCGACACTTCACGCTGTGACGTACACCCAACAAGTGCAAGCGTAACACCTAGTAGAAGAATTTGTTTAGCAAAGGTCAAAAGCAGCAACCTGTTTATCTACAGTCTATTAGTGCCCAAGCTAGTGCCCAAGCCGCAGGCAAAAACCCCATTGACAACGGACTCATGGTATTATGATTTTGGGAGAAATTTGTCAATGGCTCATTTGCACCAAAGGATGTAACCCATGCCCGAACGGGGGAAATAAGTGTTTTACACTCGTATTTCACTCCCACACCACTAGCCCGATCTATTCATCTACTTTTACGAAACGAAGTAGACCACGGATTACACGGATTACACGGATAGAAGTAGAACCGTTCCAACAATCCGTGCAATCCGTGCAATCCGTGGTTAAAACTCTGGTGTTAATGGTGTTGTGACTACTGTGAATGGGTTGGTTAATCATTCAGGCTAGGATCTTCCGGAAACAGCTACACACGAGTAATTTAAAATGCACAAATGCGCAAAACGCCGTATCGAGTCCAAAAATTTCAACATTTACGCAACATCAGCCAAACGAGAGTCTTTCTCCGATACCAATAATTGGGCGCCATTCACCTATAAGGCCCCTCTTGGCTTGGGGGCGTGGCGCGATTGGGGGATTCTG
>JAPKCZ010000473.1 GCA_028822745.1 Kiritimatiellia bacterium
AGAAGGCATTTCGATTTCTCATACATGAAGCCTTGTGTGAGGGCAAAATATCCAACGACAAAAGGTCCTATCCCCGTAAAAGCCATGTCGTTCAAAACGGCGGTGTACACGAAAGCCTGTGCGATGTTGGCATAACGAAACGGCATGCAAGATCGCAGGATTGCAAAGACGGTGTTTACAAAAAAAAGCTCGTCCCAAATGCCGACCGCGTTAATTCCAAAAAAGAGACGCAACCTACCCTCGCTCGTGTACGGCTGCGGCATGGGCCAGTTATCCGGCACCTCAGGGCTCAGCCAGAAAAAGTAACCAGATAAGACGATCCAGGCCAGTGGTATTGAAATCAATGTATACAGAATATCCATACGCCGTAATCGTTTCGGCCAGAAGCGATAGTCGATTACACCGGGATCCGTTTTACGTAGGATAAAGAATGGCAGGAAAACCACCGCACCGAAAAATAGCGACAACAATAGAAAATGGGCATTGCTACGGTCAGTATGGATGGGCGCAACACTTAGAATCGCAATACACAGAAAAAGAACACCCATGCGCCGCCTGAACCCCAGATCGTGCTGCCTGAAAAGTGTAACAATGCCCAATGCCCATGCGACGGCACCCACGTAGAACATTTCCAGAGGTATCAAAAAGACGGTGGCGGCGCAGAAACAGAACACCGCAAGGAACTGTTGTTTCGTCAATACTGGTGTCACATCATCCATGATTCCAAATTATCAACATCGAACATTGGCCGAAAGCTTTGAATGGAAAATAAACAAAGGAAGAACGACCATCCCAAAGGGCCAAATAGCGAATACGAGCAAGAGAAGCGTTACGCATAGCTTCATTGAACCCCTGAGCGCGCTCCGCACGGATGAAACGCGGTGACCTCCCTCTCCGCAATGCATAGCTTTCCGTACCCATACGGAGTGCTCAGACGGAGTCGGAGCGAAAGCTAAGGATTCGTGCGGAGCACGCAGCAGGCTTGAGAATCGCTGCCCGCTCAGCTTGAGACTCGGAGGCACGGACACGCAACCAGGCAAACAGGCGCTACCCTTAGAGGCATTTCTCAAGAAGCGCCGCGTCGACAGCGTGAAGCAGCCGTCGACCATCAACTGGGCCCTGGTAGCGTGAAGCCCCAAAAAACAGAGCGGGTGACGCCTTTACTTTATGAACGGCAGGTCCTTCTGTGAGATCTTTCCAAATCTGTTTTTCGAAGCGCGAACGTGACATCGCTTCCTCGAAGGCAGGCTTAGGGACGCGGGTCTTTTCAGGAATACTCAGCGCACGCGACTTCCAATCGCCGTCATGCTTGGTCACCAACAACTGACGTGCTTGGTTCTCTTGTCCGTAGACGCGAGCCACTTCAATGGCGTTTACGCAATATCGCCAGCCTTCAACGGTATCCGAATTTGCAGGAAAATGCCGATAGGTCAGACGTACCAAACCGATATGGGTCGAATTTAATTTTTCAAGACAGCGCACCACCGACCGGCTTTGCTCCTGCGAGAAATCGACCCAAGCCGTAAGGTGAAGTGGCGCGGCGATCCGTAACTTCACTTGATCGACTTTGTCACCAGAAATAATGCGGTCACGAGCAAACGAATAGACCGACTTCGCCGCTGAGCAGTTCTGACACTCAGTCAGCAGTGTCCTTTGATCACAGGAGCAGACGAGCGGGTCCAAACTGGTCAACAAAGCATCATCTTCGGCTTGCGTTAAAGGACGTGCACCGACAGAACGCGCGTTATGATGTAGACCGGAGTCAAAACGATACGACACGGGCCTCGGGGAAACCTTAATTTTCACCTTCGAGCGGTCTGCGAGTTCGAGGTCGACGTCTTGACCCACGGCGGAATTACCAATACGCAGACGCGCTAAATCCACGCTATTGATAAGCACATCATCAACACGTACGATCTGCTGCCCACGGCGCAGGCCCGCCTTATCTGCGGGACTGTTTGGAACAACGTAGGCAATGCGCACTTCGTCAGCGACAGTGGTAAGCAGAATTCCCAGCCAGTCTTTGCCTTCCAAAGGATGTGTCATGCTCCGTATGACTGCCTCGATAACGTCGGAAGGGACAGCGAACCCAATACCGGAGTGTACACCATTCACTGCAAGTGCGACGTTCTGCATTCCAACCACCCCACCATCTAATCCCACCAGAGGCCCCCCTGAGTTGCCACTATTGACAGCCGCATCCGTCTGTATCAATCGCAAGCCATTCGCGGCGTCAATCTGTCGCGCTGCAGCACTCACAATGCCAAGCGATGCCGATTGGCCCAGACCGAATGGGTAGCCGATCGCCAGAACAAATTCGCCAGCAACGGGCAGCTTTTCTGACGCTCGGAAGCGTAACGGTGTCGGCGTCCTGTAGCCCGTTTTCAAAAGCGCGAGATCATGATCCTCATCGATGAGCGCAACCTCAGCCCTGTACCGCGTGCTGCTAGCGGTTTGCACCACGACATGACGTGCCTCGCGCACCAAATGTCCTGCGGTAACAATTAGTCCATTTGTGGAAACAACAAACCCTGAGCCTTTTGCGGGAGGTGCAACATCGACGCCTGATTGGAGAAGACGTTCAAAATGCGTATGACGTTCGCTTGAAGTACTGGCACCAACGGGACCATTGCCGGTGTACGCCCATACCTCAACAACGCCAGCGTGGGCATCCTGGATAGTGGCCTTTACCGCACGTTGTAGATCTTCGACCTGGGCGTGGCTACAAAGC
>JAPKCZ010000474.1 GCA_028822745.1 Kiritimatiellia bacterium
AGTTGTCAGTTGTCAGTTGTCAGTTATCAGTGATCAGTTATCAGTTATCAGTTGTCAGTTGTCAGTTAGGAGTCCGACTCGCGGGTCACCGAATACTGACTACTGATCACTGGTCACTGATCACTTCTTATGTCCGGGGCCAGCACGATGCGGAAGCCGAGAATGCCGTAGAATTCGATGGTGGGGTCGAACTGGTAGCGGCTGGCCGAGCGCAGGAACGGGATGCTCGTGATGACGCCGTCGGCGCGCATGCTCACACCTGCGGGCGCGCGATAGGCGGGGCCGTTGAGACAAGCGCCGCGTGCGACGCGCTTCTTGCCCGTCGCCGGACCAATTGGATCTGCCTGCGGTGAGCTTGTCGAACCCGGGGCTTTGCCTTCCGCATAGGGGGCGTACCAGTCGTGGCACCATTCGTATACGTTGCCGTGCATGTCATAGAGGCCCCAGGCGTTGGGCCGACGTTTGCCGCCGACGGGCATCGTGCTTCCGGAAGCGACGTTGGCGAACGTGTTGATGAACGCTTCGCTCTTCAGGTACTCCTCGTCATTGCGTTCGCCCTTTACGTTGTAGGGCCCGGTCGTTCCGGCGCGGCAGGCATACTCCCATTCCGCTTCCGTGGGCACACGGAATAGGTAGCCCTTGGGCAAGCGACCGGCTTTCTTTTCGCGCTCTGTGAGCTCCTGGCAGAACGCCTGTGTCTCGGCCCAGGTGACGCATTCCATGGGGTTGTCGGGCAGAAGGTGGCCGTCGTTGAAATCGGACCTGTGCTCACGTGCCCGGTAGAAGAAGGCACAGCCGTCGTGGATCGGCCCGCGGGAATACACCCAGCTCTCGTGGTCATAGTCCGGCAGCATCAGGTCGTAGTATTCCTTCTGCTTCACCTCGTACACCCCGATGTAGAACGGCTTGCTGATCGTCACCTCGTGCTGGACCTCGTCTTCGCGGCGCTCGATCTCGCCCGTGGGGCTGCCCATCGTGAACGTGCCAGCCGGGATGAGTTTCATCTTCATGCCCAGTGTCGGCACGGTCCAGTCCTCAGCCTTCAATTTCTTCATGGCCTTCGCGTTGTCCGCAGCAGGCGCGGTGTTGCACACCAGCAGCGCAAGTGCTGCAAAGGTAACCGTGTGTATCGTCATTCTATCGCTCCTCTTTTTTCGAAATGCAGAGAGTAGACCCTACATAGGCTGCATGGATAGCAAAAGGCAACACATCGCCAAACTTCACCGTGCCGGCGACGCCGCTTTGCCCACGAGACATTGTCGCCATGTGAGGCCTGCTGATACCAACCAGACTTACGAGTCATCAACCGAAAATCCCCCCGCTGAACCCGGAAGCACCCGTGAGAAAGAAAGGGACTAGGCATTAGTAGGGAGTGGACTAGGTCCCGTCCTGAAATAGGTTGTCACTGAATTTTATCTACCCTGAAAGGGCGAGATATACCAGGATGAACGAAGGACCTTCCTATATCTCGCCCTTTCAGGGCTAGTATGTTGGTTTCTCTGATACCCAGGGCGTTGCCCTGGGCTAGTATATTCCGCCCCTCCGGGGCTCTCAGAACAGGACGTGACTTAGAAGGTGACAACTTTGGATCAGGACGACACCGAAGGAGAAGTGCCAGTCGCTAGCGCCTAACGCCTAGATCCTTGGAAAGAACAACCCAGCAGTCGCACGTAGTTGATGAGACGTTGCGTAGAGGACCGCATGTCAGCAGTACCTCAATCCGCGAGCATCACCCGCGCGCCGAATAGCCCGCCTGCCTTCTTGCCGGGGTGAGACTGGAACTTCACGGTCACCTTCTGCTTTCCCTGGGTGAGCGCCGGGACCAGAGGGTAGCACTGATCCCAGAACTCGCCGGTCTCATTCTTCTCCAGTGTCTGCGTGGCGACGCGCGTGTCGTCGACCAGGATATCGAACCTGCGCTCGTCATTGCCGTGGCCCCAGTAGGTGCAGTGGAGCTCGTTCGTCTTCTCCGAATCGACCTTCATATCAAAGGAGAACCAGCCGTCTGTGTCGGTGCCGCGACCTTTCTTGCCGTGGAAATCGACGGGCTCGCTTTCGTGGCCCTGGAAGGTGTGGTCGCGCTCCGGTTGCATCTCGCCCGGTTGGAAGAAATCCACGGTGCGGGCAGCAATGCGCTTGCGTTCCTTCTCGGCAGCGAGGATCTCGGTCTCGCGTTCAGCCCATTCCTCCTTCGTAAACTTGTCGAGGTACACGGTGTAGCGACGATCATGCAATTCATTGAATGGCACAAGCGATACGTCGCGTGGCTTACCGACGCCAACGGTCTTGAAATGCAATTTCGCGAGTGCTTCGGGTTTGACCCATTCTTCAACCGCAGCGTCGCCAGCCAGCAGGCACGGCACGAATCCCGGCCGCTCAGCGCCCGGATCGTCGCATGCGCCGAGATCTGCAGCGAGTAGGGTGGGGCCGTAGAACACCGCGATGCGGTTCGGGTTGTCCGGCATGCTCTCTGTCCGCAAGCACATGGGGAACGTGACCTCGATCGTGTCACCGTCATGCCACTCGCGCTCGATGACGGCGTAGGAGCTTGGGGTCGTGTCGTTGGCTAGGGGATTACCGTTGACCTTCACCTCGAGCGTGGCTGCCCAATAGGGATGCCGGATGCGCAGGGCTAGCGGCTGGGGTTGGTCGGTCGCGATCGTGAGCGTGGTGGTGTCGCCGAAAGGCCAGTTCGTGTCCTGCTGGACGGTCAGCCCACGCGACGTCCA
>JAPKCZ010000475.1 GCA_028822745.1 Kiritimatiellia bacterium
CCAATGAAACGTTGAAATTATTTCCTTGACAGGTTTTGATTTTCCTATAGAATTCAGATCGCGGTCGTTCCCCAAAGAAGCTAATGGTACTATCTGTTAGATTAATACCATTAGTGTGGTAGAATTGAATTTCGATATTTAGAGGCTGTTTAGATGCGTTTGTCCAATGAAGAACTGAATGAGTTCGACGAGGAAGGATACCTATTCTTCCCGGGCAAATTTTCCCCACAGGAAGCGGCACTTCTAAAACAGGAAGCAGAAACCATCTATGCCATGGACCGCAAAGAGGTCTGGCGGGAAAGCTCAGGTGCTGCCCGGACGGCATTTGCCGCCCACCAGTACAACGAAGGTTTCGGGCGATTGGGGGGCCACCCACGGCTGATCGAGCCTGTCGAACAAGTCCTCGATGGCCACGTCTACATTCACCAATACAAAGTGAACGCCAAAGTGGCCTTTGACGGCGCAGTCTGGCAGTGGCACCAGGATTACGGCACGTGGAAGCGGGACGATGAGATGCCGGAGCCGCGTGCTATGAATATCGCCGTCTTTCTGGATGACGTGACCGCGGCGAACGGCCCGCTGCTGTTCATTCCGGGCAGTCACAAACAAGGCGTCATCGAAGCTGGTCATGACTTGGAAACGACGTCGTATCCTCTCTGGACCTTGGACCGGGACACGGTGTCCGAATTGGCCGCGCGCGGCGGTTGCGTCGCCCCGACCGGTCCCGCCGGCAGTATGATTATGTTTTCCTCGCTCCTGGTTCATGCCAGCCCCGCCAACATCTCGCCGTTTGGCCGCATCATTGTCTATCTGTCGCTCTGTCACGTGGACAACCATATCCGAGCCTTCAATCGGGAGGAATGGATAGCGCACCGGGACTTCACACCGATCAATGCCTTGAGCGACGACTGTCTGGACGAACTCGTCGCAGAACGCCGGTTTGCTGCGGAGTAACGGCGGATGTACCTCTATCAGGAACTTGCCACCCGCGCCGAACAGGGTAACCCTGTCCGCGTCGGCCTGATTGGCGCCGGCAAGTTCGGCTCCATGTTTCTCTCTCAGGTGCCGACGACGCCGGGCCTGGAGGTCGCGGTCATTGCCGATCTCGATCCGGCGCGCGCATTGGAGTCTTGCAAGACCGTCGGTTGGCCAGATGACCTGATCGACAAGACCCGGTTTGTCGATGACGCCATGGCAATGATGCAGACCGGTGGCGTGGATGTCGTGGTGGAAGCCACAGGCAATCCCGCCGTCGGGTTGACCCATGCGCGCGAAGCCATCCGAAACCGGCTTCACATCATAATGGTGAACGTTGAGGCGGATGTCTTGGCAGGCCCCCTGCTCGCCGACGAAGCGCGCCAGGCGGGCGTCGTGTATTCCATGGCCTATGGCGACCAGCCCGCACTTACCTGTGAACTGGTGGAATGGGCGCGCGCCACAGGTTTTGATGTCGTGGCGGCGGGCAAGGGAACCAAGTATCTGCCGGAGTATCATTCTTCAACGCCGGATACGGTCTGGGACCATTACGGCCTGACACCGGAACAGGCGGCCGAGGCCGGCATGAACAGTCAGATGTTCAACAGCTTCCTCGACGGCACCAAGTCGGCGCTGGAAATGGCGGCGATTGCCAACGCGACCGGCCTTACCCCGCCACCTGATGGATTGTTGTTTCCGCCGGCAGGCATGGACGACCTCGCCCATACTCTGCGCCCTCAGTCCGAAGGCGGTCGGCTTCACCACAAGGGCCAGGTCGAGGTGGTTTCTTCGCTTGAGCGAGACGGCCGTCCGGTGTTCAAGGATTTGCGCTGGGGAGTCTATGTGGTGATCGAGGCGCCGAATGATTATGCCGCCGGCTGTTTCCGCCAATACGGGATGAACACAGATGATTCGGGGCGCTATTCCGCGATGTTTAAGCCTTTCCACCTGATTGGATTAGAGCTGAATATCTCCATTCTTTCCGCGGCGTTGTTTAACAAACCCACCGGCATGACAGACGGCTTTCGGGGCGATGTGGTGGCGACGGCCAAGCGCGACCTGAAAGCCGGCGAAATGCTCGACGGCGAAGGCGGGTTTACGGTTTGGGGCAGGCTCTACCCGGCCGATACGTCTCTGCGGTTGGGCGGCCTTCCCATCGGTCTCGCCCAAAATATGAAACTAAAAACAAACATTTCCGCCGACCACCCGATCCGTTGGCAGGACGTCGAGATCGACGAAACTCTGGACGCGGTCAAAATTCGCCGCGAAATGGAATCACGATTCCGAGTCCGCCACGCGGCTGAATAATAGCTCTCATGATCGCCCACCCCCACCCTTCGCGACATGGTCCGAACGAAGAAAACCGGTTGCCCAGTTTAGGACCGACTTAGAATCGGTGTTCTGTAGCAGCGAATTGTAGCAATTGCTGATTTCATAATTCGGAAAACCGGCTTGGTTAGCAAAAAAATCTGCTTTTCCCTAAACGCTTTTCAATGTCTCCTTTTGGCTATTAGCAGAAGTTCCCTGGTATCCCGACCCTCCCGTGTTCGACCATTGAACGCGGCACGGAGTACTGCGCGCTCAGCAGCCCTTTTTGCGGATTCTCAGAGGAGTCAAAAGTCATGGAGATACCTTCCTCAAAGGAACTGTACCGAAAACCAACCGAAAAATCCCAAACTCAAGAAGAGCGAACCCCTAAACTCTCCACAAAGCGCCAATGAAACGTTGAAATTGTTTCCTTGACAGGTTTTGA
>JAPKCZ010000476.1 GCA_028822745.1 Kiritimatiellia bacterium
AAGGATTTCACGCTCGTCAAGACGCGTGAACGACACACACGGTCACGACGCCGGCGACCAGGTTCTCGTGAAAGTTGCCGAAAAGCTTCAAGAAGCCTGCCGCACCGTCGATTATGTGGGACGTTATGGTGGGGAGGAGTTCGTGCTACTCATGGTTGAAACACAGAAGGACGAAGCCGTGCTCGGCGCAGACCGTCTGCGTGAAACCATTGCCAACGAATCCATTATTGAGGGTCACCAGATAACGGCAAGTTTCGGCGTCGCCACGTATCCAGAAGACGGGGAAACAGTCGAAGCGTTAATGAAAACCGCAGATACAGCGCTGTACAAAGCCAAAGAAGCTGGTCGTAACCGCGTCGCAACCAGCAAAGGACCGATCTTGGCATCTGCCGTCACGTCCATTCCCGAAGTCGACGTCGAACTATTGGAAAAACAGCCCGCCCCCCAAACCGACGAATCGAGTGCAACGTGACCAAAACGAATCGAAACATAACAGCCATCGGTACCATGCCGGATCTATCTCGCGTCCCAGCGGTCGACACGGTTGGTGTCAACGAACGCGCCGCCCGCTTTCAGTCGCGCAGCATCAAAAATGAGGCCAAACGCGAAGCGCTCAAACTCACGCTCAGCATGATCGACCTAACAACGCTTGAAGGCATGGACACACCCGGCAAGGTACGCCAGCTCTGCTACAAAGCGATGCACCCCCACGACAGCCTAGAGGGTATCCCCCACGTCGCTGCCGTCTGTGTCTACCCAACGCTGGTTGCCACCGCTCGCAAAGCACTTGAAGGGTCCGGCATAAATGTCGCAGCCGTTGCCACAGCCTTCCCCAGCGGCCAGGCCTCCTCTCGCGTCAAAATCGCCGAGACCAAATTCGCCGTTGCCGAAGGCGCGGACGAAATCGACATGGTTATTTCGCGCGGAAAATTTCATGCAGGCGAATATGCATTCGTGTTTGACGAAATTGCATCTATCAAAGAAGCCTGCGGCGATGCCCACTTGAAAGTCATTCTGGAAACAGGCGAACTGAGTACCTTTGACAACGTGCGTAAGGCCAGTGCACTGGCCATGTATGCCGGCGCAGATTTCATCAAGACATCCACCGGCAAAGTACCCTCGGCCGCCACGATACCGGTAACACTCGTCATGTTGCAGGCCATTCGTGACTTCTATTTTGAAACAGGACGTCGTGTCGGCATGAAACCGGCAGGCGGCATTTCCAAGGCAAAGCTTGCTTGGCATTACCTTGTCATGCTGCGCGAAACGCTCGGACAAGACTGGATGACGCCGGACATGTTCCGTTTCGGCGCCAGCCGCCTCGCCAACGATGTTCTCATGCAACTCGTCAAGATGGACACGGGCCGATACCAATCCGTGGATTACTTTTCGATAGATTGACCTTAGTGAAAGCGAAAGCCATGACAGCCAAATCAACAAGGACAACACGACGCAAACGCGAACCGGCCCCTCTGCGCTTCGATACCGACTGGACCTATGCGCCAGCGCCCGAAAGCAGCGCCCACATTCAATTGGAAAAGCGCTACAACAATTTTATCAACGGCGAATTTGTCAAACCCGCCGATGGCCGCTATTTCAAAACCATCAGCCCATCCACGGAAGCCGTGCTGGCCGAAGTCGCGGACAGCTCCAAAACCGATGTTGACCGCGCTGTTCGCGCTGCGCGCCGCGCCTACGACACCACATGGTCCAAACTCAAACCGGCCGAACGCGGGAAATACATTTACCGCATCGCCCGCATTCTGCAGGAGCGCGCACGCGAATTCGCCATTATCGAATCCATGGACGGCGGCAAACCCATTCGCGAATCCCGCGATGTCGACGTCCCGCTGGCCGCGGCCCATTTCTTCTACTACGCCGGTTGGGCCGACAAACTCGAGTACGCCTTTCCTGGCCGCAGCCCCCGCCCACTGGGTGTCGCCGGTCAAATCATCCCATGGAACTTCCCGCTGTTAATGGCAGCTTGGAAAATTGCGCCTGCCCTTGCGACGGGTAACACGGTCGTTTTGAAGCCCGCCGAAACCACGCCATTGACGGCCTTAAAGCTCGCCGAAGTCATCCGCGATGCCGGCTTGCCCCCCGGCGTCGTCAACATCATCACCGGCGCTGGCGAAACCGGTGCGGCCTTGGTCAACCACCCGGATCTCAACAAAGTCGCCTTTACCGGTTCCACCGACGTCGGCAAGATCATTCAACGCTCATTGGCCGGCACCGACACATCCTACACGCTGGAGCTTGGCGGGAAAGCCGCCAACATCATCTTCGAGGATGCAGCCATTGATCAGGCCGTCGAAGGCATCGTGAACGCCATCTTCTTCAATCAGGGACATGTTTGCTGCGCCGGCTCACGGCTCTTTGTTCAGGAATCTGTTGCCAAAGAAGTGACCCGGAAATTGCGCGAGCGCATGGAAACGCTGATTGTTGGTGACCCGCTGGACAAAAACACGGACGTCGGCGCCATCAACTCCAAAGAACAGCTGCAGCGCGTTAAAAAGTATATCGCGCTTGGCAAACGTGAAGGCGCGGAATGTTATCAGTCCAGCTGTGCGCTCCCCCGCAAAGGCTACTGGTGCGCGCCCACGATTTTCACGAACACATCGCAATCGCACCGCATTGTTCAGGAAGAAATTTTCGGCCCCGTTCTTCCAATTCAAACGTTTCGCACGATCGAAGAAGTCCTCGAAAAGGCCAACAAC
>JAPKCZ010000477.1 GCA_028822745.1 Kiritimatiellia bacterium
CCAGTCAGCGCTCTTGTGATGATAGTAGGCTCGCAGAAATGCGTGCACACCGTCGGGGCTGCGCCACATATTGGTATTAGCCTCAGGCGTTGAGTAGTACCACTGGTAGTGCTTGCGCGGCGGGGTTAACTCAGCCAGTGCCGCGTGAATGTCTTTGCCTTTTGTTGCAGAGGCGGAAGGGAGCCTTGGGTCTTTGTTGGCCTCGTCATTCACAAACGCCGGAGCACCTGTGAACGGCGCGCTCATCATGACGACTGAACGGAATACATCAGGCCGGATCAGTGCACAGCAGCCGGCAACGGATGAGCCAAAATCGTGCCCGACGACGGCGCTCACCGTCTGGTATCCCAGCGCCCAAACCAAACCCAGTGTGTCTTGCACCAGATTCAGGAAGCGAAACGACGCAAGATCCCCTTCGTAGCGGTTGTCCCAGCCGTGCGTTTCGCCGTATCCGCGTTGGTCGGGTGCGACCACATGAAAACCCGCAGCAGCAAGCGGCAACATGATTTTTCGCCAACTGTAGGCCAGCTCCGGGAAGCCGTGAAGCAACAGCAACAGTGGGCGATCTGCTTGATCAAAACCCGCTTCTAGGAAGTGAATTGACAGGCCGTTGCCATTGTCGAGATGGCGAGAACGGATACCGTTAGGTAAAGGCATGGCTGATTGGGAGGAGGTGACTGAGTTGGATGGGTAATGAATAACACGGCTGACCCTTCAGCGTCGAATGGTCGCCGCCGACGGCGTCAGGAGAATGTACTGTAATTTCCCGTGTTAGAAGTATTGGAAAGACTTGTTGTTGATTCACCGGCACACTATGCTGACAACAACCATGGAGATGGTGTTTTCCCCCATAGGGATTGGCTGTGTCTTTCACTTTAGATCGAGGTGATGGCATGGTGCATTGTCGCTGTCTGCATTTAACCTACAGGGACTGGAATCGTGGATTACGGAATGGACCAAGCGCGACTCGATATTGCTGCCGCACACCGACTCGGTGCGCGATTTCAATTCAATGAAGGATTTAACGGCGGTCACTTCACGCTGATGGCACCAGGTTACAGCGACCGGATACTCACTATTCCAAACGGCCTTCATTGGGAAGAAGTGTGTCCGGACGCACTGATTTTAATTGATCTTGCAGGTGCCACCGTGGAGGGCGAAGGTGGCGTTGAACGTTCTGCATTTCATATTCATTCGGCATTGCATTTGCGGCGCCCCGATCTACGATGTTTTTTACATGCGCATATGCCTTATGCAACGGCGCTAAGCATGCTTAAGGACAATCGACTTCGACCCTACGGGCAACAGGCGCTGCGCTTTCACACGAAATGTGCTTATTACGACCATTACAATGCGTTGGCACATGAGCAGGATGAGGGCGAACGGATGGCTGAGGCGCTGGCTGACCGATCAGTACTGTTTCTTGGACAGCATGGCGTCATCGTTGGCGGGCCAACAGTGGGGCAGACCTTTCACGATCTTTACTATCTGGAGCGGGCCTGTATGAATCAGGTCATGGCCTTATGGACTGGGCAGGAGCTTCGCGTTATCCCAGATGAAGACGGTCGAAAAGCAGAAGCGCAATACGATGGACAGCGCAGTGAGGCGGAATTGCACTTTACGTCGCTAAAGCGTGTTCTGGCGAGGGAAGATCCGGCGTTTAAGGACATTCGGGTACCTGTCAATGTAAAAGCCGTGTCAAGAACGGCATCCTGATGGAGACGACGATGATGGGTAGCACAAGTTCAGACGGGGCAGTGGTGGTTGGACCTGACGCGTCACCCAGTTATTGGCAACCGGTGCCGGCAAACGGTTACGCCGAAGTGCGTGTTTCACGTAATGACGGTAAGGGAACGGCTTTCTCGTCAGGAATTCAGTGTATTGCTCCGGGGAGCTACATTCGTGAGCATTGGCACGATCACAACGAAGAACTACTGTTTTTTTATGAGGGTACGGGTTGCGCCATTGTCGATGGAATAAAGCATCCGATTGTTCCCGGTACAACGATCTATCTGCCGCCGTTAGCGAAGCATCGGTTGATTAACGAAGGCGAGGGTAATTTGATGATGATGTGGACGTTACTCCCCGGCGGCCTCGAAGATTTCTTCGCTGCTATTGGTCGACCGCGGACAGCGGGGGAGGCGGCCCCGGTACCGTTCGAGCGGCCGGTTAACGTGGCTGAGATTGAGCGCGATACCGTCTTTGGCGGAGCGGTCCAACGGTCAACAGCGCGTGATGAGACTAACGCCGACTAATCGCTGACATTGGATTCACCCCGCCGTGCGCCCCGTTGGCGTTCCATCAGACTGCACCAATCCCAGCGTTTGCCGCCCAGGGCTTCTACATCGGACAGAAACTGATCGACCAATGCGGTAACCGGCAGGCCTACGCCGCTACGACGAGCTTCGGCTAGGCACAGACCGATATCCTTACGCATGAGCTCTGTGGCAAAGCCAAATTCATAATCCGAGTTGGCCATCGCCTGCCAACGGTTGTCCATTTGCCATGATGCGGACGCGCCGGATAGCATCACTTCCACCACCTTTTCAAGATCAAGCCCGGCTGTTTCGGCAAAGTCGAGGCCCTCGGCGAGTGCTTGACCGATACCGACGACGCAGATCTGATTGGTCATCTTGGTCAGTTGGCCAGTCCCCGCATTGCCCATGTGGCTGATGCGTTTGGCGTAGCACTCAAGCAGTGGACGCACTCT
>JAPKCZ010000478.1 GCA_028822745.1 Kiritimatiellia bacterium
ATCACTACGAAGCAGCACTAAAACTCAACATGTCGATACCCTTTGGCGCCATTGCAATTGCTGCCCTGGACGATGCGCTATGCTTTGCCGTGATCGACACCCGCCTGCGCCAACCGCACACGCCGAGGACATTGCCAGTTCAATCATGTCACTCGCACGCCACGGCGACTCCGTCGAAAAGATGTTGTCAGCCGATGACACCTTCTAGCCTGATCGATTCACCCAAATCTACTGCGAATGTATATTTACGCCATCTCAATCACTTATCGACGAATGCCGACCTCGACGTGCACCTGCACGCCTTCGCCCGCCATTCACCAATAAGCCCTTGATCTGACGCAATCTATCCATTCTCGTCACGACGTTGATGAATAGATCAGGCTAGCAATACCGAATCGTAGACCCGAATTGAGAGGTTGATACGCGAGCAGTTGCCGCCGAGCGCTAAAATGACGAGGTCATCTGTCGTTCTGATTACTCAGCCTTCCTAACATTGATACTGCAGAACTGTCGACATCATGCGCTCGGGCGGCGACGCTGTTTGCGTTTGATGCTTTGGATAGCTTGATCCAGTTGCTGCAAGAAGAGCGAACGATTCTGCGCCTTCATCGGTGGGGGGCCTCCCGTGATGGTGCCTTCAGCACGTAGTTCTGTCAGCAAGTTGCGATTGGCAACGGATGCGCCGATATTGTCATCTGTAAACGGCTTTCCACTGGGGCGAATGACGAGCACATCTTTCTCCATGCAGCGACTCGCGAGCGGCACGTCCGTGGTGATCACGATGTCGAGCGCCTCAACATGCTCGGCAATCCAATCGTCGGCAACGTCCATTCCTTGGGCGACCACTTCGAGACGTACGCGGGGATCGTCAGGAACGCGCATCCAGGCGTTCGCGACAAGAATCACATTGAGCTCATAGCGAGCCGCGACGCGAAAAATTTCAGGCTTCACCGGACAGGCATCGGCGTCGACGTAGATGATGAGCAAACCCGCCTCCTCAATTAGGGCAAAGGCGGCGGTACCGCGTTTGCGTTCTGGTCAGACAGCTCAGTATCCACCTTGCTTTCAAGATCATTCACGACATCAATGAGTTCATCGATCTGCCGTTGTTGTGCAGTGAAACGACGTCGAACGAGACACAATGTGGCCAACATGGATAGCGCGGCAAGCGCCAGTAATCCTATTAGTGATTCAATCATAGGTGAATTATTAGCACGTCAGTCCACAGGGGTCAATTGGGGCGGATTTTTGGTCAAAAATTCAAGAAACGAGGCGCGGTATTCGAGATCAGCATCCAGACCACCAATATTGTGTGGCCCGCTTAAGGTGTAGAACTGCTTGGGTTGCTTCGCCAAATCCCAAAGCGTTCGGCCCATGGTAAATGGCACCGTTTTGTCTTCAGGGCTATGCGCGACATAAACCGGACAAACCATATGCGGCAGCCGCCCTGCCGTGTCGTAGCTGTAGCGCACCAGCGCCTGCACGGGGAGCAAGGGGAACATACGCTTCCCCATGGCAGCAATACTGGTAAAGGTGGATTCGAGAAGCAAGACACGTGGCACACGTTTTAAAGCCAGTCTGGACGCAATGCCGCCCCCAAGTGAACGACCATAGAGGATAATGTTGTTCGGGTTTGCACCACGTGTGGCAGTCAGGTATTGCCATGCCGCTTCAGCATCCGCATACGTCCCGGCTTCGGACGGTGTGCCATCGCTATCGCCGTATCCTCGGTAATCGAAAATGAGGACATGTAATCCCATTTCATGTAGCGCCTGCACACAGGTCGCTCGGTCGCCCACATTTCCGGCATTACCGTGGCAGAACAGAACGCTAGGTGCGTCGGTAGAGGCGTTTTTCCCGGCGACGTACCACGCCGCAATACGCACACCATCATCTGTCGTGAAACGAACATCATCAAAGGGTATGTCAAACATCGCTGGTGTGATGGTGACCCGCTTTTCAGGGAAATAGATATAGCGGTCCTGGCGCAAGAAAAGCGCTACGCAGAAAAACCCATAGACGAGGACCGCGATAAACAGAAAAACCATAAAGACCGGCGACACTTTATTCTATGCCTTTGAACTGCTTGGCCAGTGTCTTGATCTGTTTTAAATCCAATTTGCCGGTACCGAGGGTCGGCACAGCATCAATTTGAAAAAAGTTAGCTGCGCGGGGCTTCCATAAATTTGGAATATCGGCCTCATCAACGACAGCTTTAAGCGAATCGGGCGTTCCGGCCTCTGCGGTGTACAGCAGCACGATGGCCTCGCCTTTTCGTTCATCAGGAACGGCTGAAATCGCAATGACCTGATTAACGGTGCCTAGCGCCTCGAGTAACTTTTCCTCGATACCCAAATGGGGAACCATTTCCCCGGCAATCTTACTGAACCGCGACAGACGATCCGTCAGGAAAATAAACCCATCTTCGTCAATTCGACCCACATCACCGGTGTTGTACCACCCATCCTGAAGAACTTCCTTCGTCTTTTCAGGATCCTTGAGGTAGCCGAGCATGACGTTAGGTCCTTTAATCAAGAGCAAGCCCTCTTGATTTAATTCAAGAGGCGCCATGGTCGAGGGGTCCACAATGCGTGCAGCCACACCGGGAATGGGGTGCCCAATACTACCCTCCTTATTGCCGACATGGAAAATTTCGCCATCTCGGTTTCCGTCGTCGACACTAACACCCACGACCGGCGACAATTCCGT
>JAPKCZ010000479.1 GCA_028822745.1 Kiritimatiellia bacterium
GTTTCGGCATTGCCGTCGGGGTAACCCAAAAGACAATTAATTAGACGACTGACTTCGTTATACCAGCGAAGCATTTATGTTCTCTCCCATGCACAGATCCTGCGGTGAAATCTGCAGTACGTGTAGCACAAAATCTTCATTTTGCACAGCGATTCATGCGGACTACCCTGAAACAGCTATTGAGCAGCAACGGCTATTTACGGACGTTACCTCTTCAGGCGACGCGGGCCGGAAAGCTTTGATTTTCCACCTAAACCATCGAGGCGCCCAGAGCCAAACTTGACCGTGTTCCGCCGCGTTGCCGCGTCATAACGTTTGTACGCGTCTTTGACGCTAATGGCTTTGGCGGAAATATTGACCATGCGAAGCGAGCCCAGCCACGGTCGATCGACCTTATATTCGTTACCGAAAACAAGTGGGTATGCCTCCCAGTTCGAGAAATCACCACCGAGAACAACATTGGGAGCCACGGGCTTACCGTTAACGTGGCAAATCAAACGATTGGGGCTGTAAGAGATGATCACATGCGTCTGCTTCTTTGCCGCGAAAGCACCAAGACTAACTTCCGGATTGGTCCCATTCAGACCCGTCTCGGTCGTTCGCAAGCGCAACACCAACTTGCCCTTTTCTTGGCAGAGTGAAAAATTACGTGCATAGCCGTCCTGCGACGATGACACGATACGAGCGGGCCCGCTTTGACTATCAGATGCAGGGGTGAGCAACACTTCGATCGTGATCGCATTGGTCTTTCTAAAAGTGTTCCTAATGGTATCGGCGGAGTGATTCAGTACGATGCGTCCGCCCCGACACACCATACCCAATTCATGCACCCGCGCAGCACCTTGGACCTTAAGGTCCACCACATTTTTCGTATCAACACGTCGCGTACCGAGCGCGAAACCAAAGTTTGTCAGGGCATCCGCCACATCAGGCGCCGCGTCAGGTGCGACAACAGGCCTATCGCCGACACGCTGTGTGTCTTTGGCCGCAGCACTTTCAAATTGGGCCGCGCTATAGGCCGACGAGGTCTTCACACGCTTGATTTCGTCACGTACAGCAAGTGCCTCGTCCAAGTTTCCACTCGCCGTTAAGCGACGCTTCAGCCCATTAAGGTACCCAATATAATCATCCCCAAGTCGCATGATCGAGCCACGCTGCGTGCTGTCAACTTTTGCGACCGCGGCCAGATAACCGGAATGCGCTTTGCGAATTCGATCAGGAGATCCATCACGAAGCTTGAGCGGCACCTCCCCGGTTTCAAGAAACGCATCGCGATCAGCCTTCGCTTCCAGAAGAGCCTCCAGATGGCCCTCTTCCTGGTAGCCCGCGGTAACTTGGCTCAACATGTTTGAGTAGCGTAACAGCGTCTCCTTACGGGCCGTGCGGGCCTCAAGGTCGATACGCTGTGCATGTGCCTCAAATTGCGCCTTCGGCGCAGCAATCGGGTCGGCGGCCCACAGCGATTCGCAGGGTAGCGCACAGATCATGATCAAAAGCGAAAAATGCAGCGCCGAACGTTTTATCATTGGGATAGATGTCGTCATTGATTCTACGGTACGTAGGCGCATCACGAAGGTCAAGGTTGACATCTCACCTCAAACCATTAATGTAGCGCTCTTCCCAAAATTTGGGCGGTTAGCTCAGTTGGCTAGAGCATCTGGTTTACACCCAGAGGGTCAGGGGTTCGAGTCCCTTACCGCCCACCAGTTTTCGCGGGGAACTCCGCGACCTATGAAGACTGCCGCGTCGTAGCTGCGAGCGACAGCGAGTAAGCGCGGACGGGTAAATCACAATACACCCACACCCTCACACACCCACACACCCACACACCGTTTTCACACTTTTCATCAACCTTTTGACACAACCGATGCTACTCAAAAACCACACTGATGTTGTCGATAGTCCTTCGCATGACGCTCATGTAGTCGGTGCCGCTATGCTGAGCGTGCTCGGAGAGCAGCTCGCATGGCGAGAACTCTATGCTTATAAGTCCAAGCTCGTTCCGCATGCGGTCGGCAATAGCCTTGGTGGGATATGCTTCCCAGATCAGGTGTCTGGCGGGGTGACGCTTGAGCATTTCTTTGATCCCTTGGAAAGCCTCGTCTGACGGCATTTCTTTTGGATCGAGATCAAGATTCTTGATGTTCCATCCATAACGTCGGGCAATGTAATTGTACGCAGGATGCGACGCCAACAGCGGCTCGTCCTTGTAGGCAGCCTGATAGACCTTTAGCTTCTCGTCGAGTGCGTCCAGGTCTTTGGCGAGTGCCGCAAAGCCTTTTTCAAATGCGCCTTCATGTTCCGGGAAACGCTCTTTCAGAGCATCCTTGATTTCATTTGCTTGAATCTTGGCATTGACCGGATCCATCCAGGTGTGGCCATCAAGACCTTCATGAGCATGTTGGCCGACCTTGCCGTGACTATGTACTGTGGTGTGTTCGAAACGAATGAACGTGTCCTCCAACGGCTTGGCCGTATTGACGACGCGTGTCTCGGGCAAACTCACCTTCTGCACCCACTTGGCAAACCCAGCACCATTAAGGATGATCAGATCAGCTTTCTGGTATGCTTGTATGGCAGTTGCATCGGGCATCCACAATATGGCGTCTTCGTCTTCAGGTACGGGACACACCACATCAATAAGATCCCCGCCAATGCGCTCAGCAAAGTATTGGGTTGGATAGAATGTGGTATAGACCTGCGGCT
>JAPKCZ010000480.1 GCA_028822745.1 Kiritimatiellia bacterium
CTCTGTTAACGCTCGACGCGCTCACCACGGGGACCAACCTTGAACGAACCCTGCTTTGGGGCGAACTCAAGGTTTTGCACTATTTGGGATTAACCCCAGAATTAAACCAATGCGCCATCTGCCATCGGCCGTCGACACAGGACACGGTTAAATCGTTCTCCATTCAGCACGGTGGTATTTTATGTCCAAGCTGCAGCAAAACATGCACCGTGAAACCACAGCGTCTAGGCCCTCGGCAACTAGCGTTTCTATGTGAGGTTCGTGCGGCGAAACACCCTCTAGATCTAAGACTTCCCACAATGGAATCAAAGCAGCTACTTGAACTCCAGCGCATCATTGGTCTATTCTTGGAGTTTCACATTGAGACATCGTCTTTTAACCGAAATATCGCTCTGTCGACTTTCGCGAAGTGACGCACCTCACCGTCGAATTGGAGAAACCATGAACAAAGCCCTCGCGATACCCTTGATTGCTCTCGCCTGTTTCACCCAAGGCTGTGGCAAAGAAAGCGGAAGGGGCTCGAAGAGGTCCCTATCCATCGACCCAAGTGTCGCGGTGCAGGTCAATGAACACGAGCTCAACCACGAAACGCTGGATCGCGACGTCACGATCCGCATTGAGGGAAAAATGAAACAGGAAGCCCCTCATCTTTCGACAGAAGAACTGCGGCGGCGAGCCGTGATGATCGTCGTGGATCAATTCGTCAAGAGAAGCCTACTGCTGGATGAATCCGACAAATCCGGCGTCCGCATTACTCCTGAAGAAGAGCGCGCCGCCTTTGAGCGGATCCGCGGCCAAGTTGAACAGGAAGGAAAAACACTCGAAGAGGTCATGGAGGGGAGCCCCTTGGGCCCAGAACATATGCGCAATGAAGTACGGGTCGGACTTCGAATCAGCAAGTTTCTTTCATCCCGAATGCCACGCCTTGATCAAATCACTAGTGATGAAGTGGAACAGTACCGCGAAAAATTTGCAGATCGTTTAAAAACGCCTGAAAGAGTCGGGGCAAGCCACATTCTAATTTCTACGAATGACCAGGATACACCCAAAGCGCTCACCGAAAAGCGCAGCAAAACCGAAGCTATCTTGCAGGATCTTAAAAATGGCGCCGCATTCGATGCACTGGCAAAAGAACACTCCAGCTGTCCAAGCCGACTACGTGGTGGAGATTTAGGAACGTTTCCAAGGGGACAGATGGTCAAACCCTTTGAGGATGCTGCCTTCAACCAGCCCGTGGGTGAAATCGGCCCAATTGTTCAAACGCGCTTCGGCTATCACATCATTCGGGTGAACGACAAATTCCCTGGCGGCCCTGTCCCCGATAATCAAGTTAGGCAGCAGATGGCGAAGCAGACGCACCAGGAGCATCTGGTTGCCCTTCTAAAAGAACTCAAGAGCCAAGCAACCGTCTATTACAGCAAGGACGTCGTCGCTGCCATGCAAAGTAACATCGATCCCCTGAACCTCAACGATCGCTGAGCGCGGCGAGCATATTCGTAAAACGCCGCAACGAGGGTATCCCGCCCGCTTGTACCCACGCGAGTCCGCGCGGCGAGCACCCTTCTATTGAGCGACGAAGGGACGCTGCATTCCCCCTTCGTCGTTCAAACGAAGCGAGGAACGAGCGGAGATTGTCTTTTAGAGTCTGTATACGGAATGGCACTAAGATAAGCCATGATTCATGCCGAGCGGCTGGCAAAGCGCCATGTGTGTGAGTGGGTGGGTATGTGGGTGAGAAACATTGCAACGTGATTGCCTTTTCTCTTCTTTCCCACACTCACACATCCCGGTTGACAGTCACAACGCCAGATTCTGTCCCAAAACCTCCTTATCTTAGCGCCATTTGGGTCTTTACGTTGCTTCGCCAGTTGCCTGGCAAGATGCGGCTTAGAGCTAACAACTCCCAATCAGGACGGGACCATGCTCGCGAAAAGCAAAAGGACCCTCACTTGCGTGAAGGTCCCTTGCGTAAGCAATCGTATTTTGCAGACTAGGCGCGTATCGATGCCATCGCATCATTAAGCGAGTCTTGTAAACGACGACGGAACGTAATGCCAAGGCAGAGAAGCGCGAACGACAAGGCCGCATACGTTTCTGGCTCTGGTACGGCGTATGTTCGCTGCAGATTGTCGAAACCAAACTGCTGACCAGCGGTGTTCGCAGCATATGAGATTCTGAATCCAATTTCGCCTACACTTGTACCAACATCATTCACGAAGTCTGGCGAGCCCAAGATAGTTTCGAACCATCCCGTAGAATTGTCCATACTGACCGAGACTGTGTTCCATGTTCCATTAGCAAATCCACTCGTATCGATGGTGTGGTACCAAGTCGTTCCGTTGGCAACAACAAAAAACCGCAAATCGGTTGGTTGTGTCAATTGGAAAAAATCAAAGCTGATGCCTTCTGGCTGAGCCGTGTTATACGCGCCAAGGAAAGGTGCAGCGTCACCACCAGTCGAACTAATGGTGTCGGTGTTTGGTCCAAAATCAGCTGTCGTATCGACGGTGACTTCTAAGCCACTTACAGGATTACCAAAACCTCCTGGAGTGCCCAAGGTTCCGGGTGTGCCACCAGCTACGTGACTCAGCGCAAAATCACGCGCGTCACCCGGAGTATCCCACGTTTCTTCGGCGAGAATTCCGGCTGAGGCCAGCTGTGCGGCACAAAACAAGAATGCTGTGGCGCATGCGAATACCCTAA
>JAPKCZ010000481.1 GCA_028822745.1 Kiritimatiellia bacterium
TATTCGTCTTGGGCTTTGCGCTGTCGCCTTGCTTGCATTCGCCCTGACCGGCCTCATGCGAATTACGACCGACATCCAATTGCTGAACATGTTGCCGCCCGACAGTTTCACGCGGCGCATGGCTGAGGATTTCGAATCCCTCTACGGCGGCAAAACGTTTTTGCGACTCAGTCTCGACAGCGGCAAGGCAGAAGGCATTACCCGTCCGGCCTTGCTTCAATCCATGATGCGTATTCAAACCCACGCAGAAACATTCCCAATGGTCAGTGGCACCTATTCTTACGCATCGATCATGGCGATGATTAACGAAGTATGGAAGGGCTGGAAGCCGGACTCCTTTGTGCTGCCAAACCCGTTCATGATAGGGCTCTTTGACACCCTGCTGCAGACGCAAGAATTTCCGTTCACCGACGCCCTTTACAGTACAGATAGGCGCATCGGCTATGTCTACATCCGAACCAAGGCCATGCCATCCGCGGCTTATCTTGCACTTGTCGAAGACATGCAGGCCTTTGCGGAAGCCCAACTCCCATCCGATGTCAAATTGGTCGTTGATGAGGGATTACACAGCTTATTGACGGCGGACCGACGTATGTTAACTGCCCAGGTCAGAACCTTTGCCGCTACCGTCGCGGTCATCGCGCTCGTGTTGCTGGTTCTGTGGCGATCGGTACGACTGACATGCATCGCGTTGAGTGTCGTGGTGATGCCTTTACTGGTGACACTCGGCGTGGCCGGATATCTTGGGATACCTCTCAATTCGGTGACGTTTATGCTCTGCGCCATCGTGGCCGGAATTGCCGTCGATGATGTCGTGCATTTTGTGACTTTTTGGAAAGGACGGCGTGAAGCGGTTGACGATGAACAGGCGCTTCAAGATGCAATGCAGATCAAAGGGACGCCCATCATATTTACCAGCATCTTACTGATCGGCGTTTTCGCTCTCTTCGGGATGACCTCGTTTCCACCGGCCATCCACTTTGGCCTCCTGTCAGCACTCGCGTTTATGCTTACGCTGCTGGCCGTGCTGGGCGTGCTGCCGTCGCTACTTGTCAAAACGCGTCGCACATCCGACGACTAGTCTGGGCTACTGCCAAATCCCTTGCGCCAGCAATTGCTTCAGCGCCGTTCCGGCCCAATCACGATTCGCAGCGGGACTTGCTGGGCTCGGGTGCAAGATCTGTCCGACATTTAAACGTCCCGACTCAATGTCTTGGGCAAAGAGCAGACGGCACTTGTTTGCAGCAAAAGCGCCCACGCCGACAATCCATTCCGGAGTAAGGATATCCACCATCTCGCGTAGGTGCGCATCGCACGCGTCGAAGAGGGGCTTCTGTTCGGCAGCAGGAAGCTTGTCCGGTGTTCGATTGCGGCCGCTCTCCTCCATAAAAACGAGCGGGCAGTAGTTGATGATGAAATGTTCTTCGAAAAATGCTTCCGGTTTACCAAAGCGTTCAGCAAAGAATCCCCACAATCGACGGCCACTGACTTCAGACCGGGTACAAGCGAATCCTTCGATCGGCCGCTTGGGGTGTTCGTTTGCGGGTCGATCCACGGGAGCATCGATTCCCAGCCAATCACGCGTGTGCGCGACCTCCCCAAAGGGGACACCCACCTGAGCCATACCCCAAGGTCCGGGATTCATGCCCATAAAGAGAACGCGCCGGGGACCCGTCGCCCCTAACTTGATATATTCAGCTTGGGGCAACCAAGCATACACAAGCGGATTGTAAACATGCGTCACGGGTGGCGCAAACGTCAGGCCGTTCATGCGGTCACTTAAGCTCTTTGTTGATTGGAGAACGTGCTCAACCGTCGTCATGATTCGTCGTCCCCACTGTCGTGATGTGCTTCAGCTCGTATGGCGGTGGTGGCCGCGTATGCATCGGTCCCGTCCTGATTCAGAGTTGTCACTTCGTAGCCGCCTCCCATCATCGGAGTGACAAGCCATTTCAAGACAGGACCGTATGAAAGATCCTTCCCTCAGGTCAAGAATCGGTTCCACGCTGAACGGGGTTGCGCTTGCCGGATCACTGGATTTCGTGTTGAATCCGTGGACTCGCTCTTTGGATATCCCTGTGTTGGAAACGTGACCCGAAAAATGATTATGTACGCACTGTTTCGATCCAAGCTATTGCTTTCCCTAACCCTATTCGTGGGCTTTTTAGCCTCCTATGCCCAGGCAGGGCACGTTGAGTCCATCAATGGCAAAACCGTCATTCACGTCACCGTGCATGATTGGATTTTTCCTGACCCGACATCCACCGAGGCCTCCGTTCGTGCCAACGTCGCGGCCATACGTGCTTTTACGGAACGATTCCCCAAGTATTTCGCAGAACACTATCGCGCCCGCTATGAAGCCTCCCCTGAAATTTATGGCAGACACAACTGGAAAAACGTTGCGGTGCAGTTGCACAATTTCTCAGGTATTAAGGTGGAAGGCGTTGAGTCGGACCTGTTGGCCATTGGCGGTCGCGTGGCACCGGATGTTCTTTATCTAAACTTCCGTAAATCCGACACGTACATTCAAGAGGGATTTCTCTATCCACTCGACAATCCCGACGACGGCTATTTCAGCGCGATGCCACAGGAGGAACGTGACTTTCTGATCAATCCTAAAATCTGGCCCGTCATTAAGCGTAAAGGTCCCGATGGTGTCACACGCGTCTGGGCGATGCCCTACGGTGGTGCGCTCGGACG
>JAPKCZ010000482.1 GCA_028822745.1 Kiritimatiellia bacterium
AGGCGTCCGCACGTATTGCCGCACTCGAACAGAAGGTGGAAGCCCTGACTCAGGAAATGAAACGCACCCAGCTTGGCGACGTATTCATTAAGCCAACAGAGAGCATCCACGGCATGGGTGCGGCCGCTTCCAAAATTTATCAAACCACGGAAGGGGTCAGCATCGGAGGATACGGCGAGGCGCTGTATCAAAACTACGAAGGCGACAAATCAAGTCAGGCCGACTTCCTACGAGCGGTTCTCTATTTTGGACACAAGTTCAATGATCAGTGGTTGTTGAATACAGAAATCGAATTCGAACACGCATCGACCGGCGAAGACGGTTCCGTATCCGTCGAGTTCGCCTATCTGGATTACTTGATGAAGGATGCCCTCAACTTTCGCGTCGGCTTGGTTCTGATTCCGATGGGATTTGTAAATGAGCTGCACGAGCCGAACGCCGTTCTGAGTGCACGCCGCCCGGACATTGAAAGCAAGATCATCCCAAGCACCTGGCGCGAGAACGGCGTTGGCCTTTTTGGCAATGCCGGTAACTTCAGCTACAAAGCCTACGCGGTCAACGGGCTCGACGCGAAAGACTTCTCCGCAGGCGGATTACGCGGTGGACGCCAGAAAGGATCCAAGGCGCTGGCCGAAGATCTGGCCGTGGTGGGTCGCTTGGATTGGAGCCCAACGCCCGGCCTTGTCCTAGGCGGATCACTCTATCACGGCGACTCCGGACAAGATCTCGACGTGGACGTGACGACCGACATTGCAGAAGGTCACATCGAGCTGCGCCGAGGACCGCTACAGCTTCGCGGCTTGATCACACAGGCAGAGCTTGACGATGTCTCCGCCCTCAACCGCATAGCGGCCACCCCCGGCGATGATGGCACGATTCCCGTGGATAGCAGCATTGACTCCATTGGCTCGCGCCTCGTAGGCTGGTATGTCGAAGCAGGCTTGGACATCACCGACTGGCTGATGAGCGAAACAGAGGCTAGCATCACGCCATTTGTACGCTTTGAGCAGTACAACACCCAAGACGACACTCCTTCTGGATTCGAAACCTCAGGCAAGAACGACATCGACGTTGTCACGGTGGGCGTAAATCTGAAGCCAATCGACCAGATTGTATTCAAAATCGACTACCAATTCTATGACGACAGTGCAGACACAGGAAACGATCAATTTAATCTGTCGGCTGGTTATGTATTCTAAATCAACCCTTCGAGCCATCTTGCTGAGCGTGGTTTTCTTGTTGGCCGTCTCGACATCGTCGTACGCCAAGACACTTGAACGTGCGGAGGATGCCATTGCGCGCCTCTTCCCGCGGGCCACATTCAAGGAAGCGACCATTCTGTTGAGCGCCGAGGAACGTCAGGCGGCGGGTGATCTACTCGGCAGGCCCGTCGAACAGGCGCTTGTGTCCTATTTTCAGATCCAAACGGAAAACGGACGAAGCGTTTCAGCGTATCTTGACGCACATCGTGTGCGAACGCTTCCAGAAACCCTGATGCTCAGCGTTGCACAAGACGGCACGATCGTTTCGGTGGATGTACTCGCCTTCCGCGAACCACAAGATTACATGCCGCGCCGTGCATGGTATGCGCAATTTTCGGCGAAGAAATTCAATCCTAAACTACAACTCAACCGCGACATTCAAGGCATCACGGGCGCCACCTTGACCGGACGCGCAACCGTTAAGGCGACGCGAAAAATGTTGTGTGTGCACAAGGTGCTTCAGCGACGCAAGCCCAATGCATCGCCGTGAGTCGCAAGCCGTCATATGCACTTTTGTACGCCGCGACAACCGCTGTCGTTGTGACCGGCCTCGTATACGGCATCATGCGGTATTTCCTTGAGCCCGCCGATGCTTTCGCCGTGGTCAATCATCCACTGCAACCGCTTTTCCACACCTTGCACGTCCTTTCGGCACCAGCCCTAGCTATCATGCTGGGCGTCTTCTGGGCCTCGCACGCCTGGGCGTATTTCATTTCCGGTGAACCCAAAGGCCGATACTCCGGTCTGGGTATGCTCATCACCACGACCATCATGGTGTTTTCGGGATACCTCATTCAAACAACCACCGAATCCCTCTGGCGTAACATTTGGGTTTGGCTGCACGATGTCTCATCCATTTTATGGACAGCGGCATTCGTGATCCATGTCGCCGCGCATGTTTTAGCAACACGTCGCGCCAAAAAGGCCTTGGAGCGGCAACCGTAGACCGTGTTTGCACGGTAAATCGTTGCAAAATATTCGAATTATTGACGCATTGTTGGCTTCCCCTGCGATCGGCCGATCTGGTATAATGCCGACGTGAATACGATTTATTACAACCCCAAGTGCAGCACCTGCCAAAAGACGCTCGCCCTGCTCGAGGCTAGGGATTTCGAAATCTCGATCCACGAGTACCTGGAAGATCCCCTGACGGTCGAAGACCTCGACCACGTCTGCGATACGCTTGGTTTCGAACCACAACAGATTGTGCGCACGAAGGAACCGCTTTTCGCAGAACTGGGCCTGTCGCTTGAGGACAACCGAACCCGCGATGAATGGCTGACGCTCTTATCCGAGAACCCCATTTTGATCGAACGCCCCATCGTCGTCATCGGCGACCGCGCCGTCATTGGCCGACCCCCTGAAAACGTGTTCGACCTGTTTGATTAGACAGGCCTGATCGGGCTAACGCTCGATGGCATACAGATGCGATCGC
>JAPKCZ010000483.1 GCA_028822745.1 Kiritimatiellia bacterium
CTCGCGGTCCGCCGGGCCACCCCCACTCAGAATGCGGGCTCCTGCTGTCTCGAGCACTTCAATACTGTATTTCAACGCTAACTGAGTACCTTCCGATAGCAGCGTACCACAAGGGGCTTCGTCGTATCGCTCAGCAACCCGCGCTAGCAAGCGATCGGTTGAATCGCCTCGGAGTGCAAACACAAGCCCGGGATTGGTGCAGAACTGTCCCGTGCCCATCAACGCACTCGTCACAAGGTCATCAACGACGGCATCAAATTGCTCATCCAAAGCACCGGGTAGCAACACGACGGGATTGACGCTCGACATTTCAAGGTAGATGGGTTTGCCAACCGCATCAGCGGCGGCTTTCAATGTCAAGCCCGCCGCGCGTGACCCCGTGAAGGCGACAGCGCCAAGTCGTGGATCGGAGACCAACGTCAGTCCGTCCTCCGGGGCCAGAGCATAAACCATCTGAACGATTCCGGCGGGCATCCCAGTGGCATCCGCCGCCGTCTTGGCGCACTCAGCCAGTAAGCGAGAGGTCGCGGGGTAGCCCGGATGCGCCTTGGCAATGACGGGGCAACCGACGGCGATCGCCGACGCAAAATCCCCGCCACAAATACTGTTGTAGGCGAAGGGAAAATTGTTTGGGCCAAAAACGGCAACAGGGCCAAGCGATTCGAACATGGAACGAATGTTCGCGGCAGCATCGATGGTGGGTAGCCGCCAAGCGTCGTCCAGCACCATGTCAGCGGCCTGTCGCAGCTGATTCGTCGTGCGCGGCAATTCGACATCCTTAAGCCGCGGGGACACAGGAAAACCGGTCTCGATCGCAGCGATGGCGCAGAGTGCATCACTCTGGGATTCAATCTCTTCTGCATATTGTCGCAAAAAAATGGCAAGTCCCTCAGGCTCCATGGTGCGCATCTCCGCGTGCGCCGAGTTGGCAGCATCCAGCGCGACATCGATATCGGCCCAGGCACTGATCGGAAAAACATCTGCAAGACCTTCGCCCGTCGCGGGGTTTGTCGCCGAAAAGGACCCGCTCTCACTCGCCGGACGCCACGTACCGTCAATCAAAACAGGGGCAATGGTCTCAGAACTCATAATCAGCATCCGCTCTATTGTTACATTCAAATTTCAAAGCAGCGCACCTGGCGCAGAAAGACATCTGTTTATGCTATAGAATGATTCCACCAGGGTCATACACAAAAACGCTATGATCTTCAGATTTCCGCTCGACGACGATCCACGTCGGATCATAGGATGGCCAAATCATTTCGAGCCAAAATTCAAAATCGGCGTAAACACAATCATTACAGGACAGAGACGCGATGACGGACATGCATAGCGAAGGGGCGACCATTGGCTGGTACCGCACCCCTATTCCACGGCCCGTGCTCAAACGCTTGAACGCCCGCAGCGACATCCAGGGCTTTCTGAAATGTGGCGGCATACTGGGCCTGCTGGCATGTACGGGCACCGCAACTTTATGGTGTGCTTTTTCAGGACACTGGGTTTACACGCCCTTTCTGCTTTTCCTGCACGGCACCGTTGGCAGCTTCAATATCAATGCCGTTCATGAGCTTTGCCACAACACCGTCTTCAAAACAAAATCGCTGAACGGCCTCTTTGTGCGCATTTTCGGCTTCATCGGCTGGAGCGACTGGGTCTTTTTCAACACCAGCCATGCCAATCATCACCGCTACACACTGCACCCCCCGCGCGACGGCGAAGTCGTGCTACCCATCCGCTGGACCACGCGCAAAATTTTCTGGCGCTCCGCCATCATGGTGCCGATGGCGCCCTTTCGGAACATTAAGGGCGCACTCCAGAAGGCGCGCGGGGCGTGGACAGACGAATGGACACTTAAACTTTTCCCCGAGGACCAACCCGCCGCGCGGCAAGAATTGATGAATTGGAACCGTAAGGTTCTGATCGGACACGGTCTTGTTTTTTTAGGAACCATCATTGGCGCCGTTCTATCCTGGAACTGGGCCTGGCTACTCGTTCCGTACGTTGTCTCGTTCAGCACCACCTATGGCAGTTGGTTGCTCCTTCTTTGCAACAGCACACAGCATGTCGGCCTGACCGACAAAACCCCAGACTTTCGAATGTGTTGCCGCACAATGAAGTTGCCGCGGATCGTGTCCTTCCTCTATTGGAACATGGAATACCACACCGAGCACCACATGTACGCGGCGGTTCCATGCTACAACCTGCGCAAACTCCAGAAGGAAATCGCTTTTGATCTACCCAAACCCAAGGGCCTCGTTGCCACGTGGCGTGAAATCGAAATGATTTTAAAGCGCCAGGAAACGGAACCTGACTTTCAGTACGAACACCCGCTTCCGGACACTGCACATCCGAAGGTATGCGGCGATAGTGCACACGAAAAGGCGGCAGGTGAAGCCCCTGTGGATGCCGGCGCTGTCTGCGACGACTTAAACACGGAATGAGCAGACGACATAATAAAGCAAGCCCTTCCAACCTTCGAATCACCCCCGCGCCACGAGTTCTTGCATAAAACGCTTGCCTGACCGCTCGTGAGTGACAGAATGCACCTCTGACAGAACGCCCCAGAACCACGAGGAAAAATGCCAACCACGATTTTCGTTCCTAAAGAAACCTGGCCGGGAGAGATGCGGACGTCCATGGTGCCAGACACCGCCCGCAAGCTGACACAATCCGGCGCCAAGGTCGAAATTG
>JAPKCZ010000484.1 GCA_028822745.1 Kiritimatiellia bacterium
TAAACAGATAACCCAAGCCTATGCCGAACCCTCATTCCAAGGGCTCACCTCGACGTTCACGGTCACCGATTATCTCGACTACGAAGCGCCGTTTACGTTTTCAATACTCGTCAACACTCAGGCAGAGGGAGAGCATTCGCCCATGATGGCATGGGGTGCATTGGGTGGTGACAAACAAACGGTTTTCACCGCAGACATCTTAGGACGCTGTTGGGGGAATACAGACATCGCCGGGTTGAGCATTATCGGCACGGGGAAGAAGGGCGACACACTGACCTCACCGAATTGGCAGTATCTGACCTATGTATACAGCGGCGGCCATGACGGAATGTTGAGTATTTATCGTGATGGCGAGTTGCTCACGACGTATCAATACGATTCGAAAGTCGAGCGTGAGCCGGCAACGGACATCACCGCGACCAGCGCGACGTTGAATGGTGAATTGTTCTCGAAAAACGGGGCCGGTTCGGTCTGCGTGTATTGGGGCGAACTCGACCTCTTCCAATGGTTCCAGATGCGTCATTACAGCTGGGAATTCAGTCAGAATTTCAACAACATCCCTGCCGGTGGATTTCAGGCCAAACTCAAAGACCTCAAACCGGGCACAAAATACTTCTACCGGTTCTCCAGTTATGACACCGACCATGTCAGCCATGGATATGACGACACCAATCGCCGCTGGGCGTATGGGCCGGGCACGTTCGTGACTGCCAGCGAAGACGGCAAGACGCCAGGGGAGATGCTAAAAGAAGACAATCGGCAGCATTTCTTCATCGGTGCCAACCGTGGGTCGCGTTGGTTTAACCAATCACCGGGTCCGTCGATGAATTTCGTGGGCTATATCAGCAAAATGGACGTGTACGATTACGCGATGGACTTCTTTGAGGTCCGCAAAGCGCTGGGGATGAACAATGCGTTTGAACCCCAACCGGCCGTCGGCGGTGAACTGTCGAAAAATGACGCGACGCTGTCGTGGAAGCCAGGCCTGCGCGATATTGCAGCCTACAACGTCTACTTCGGTATCGACGAAGATGCCGTCGAATCCGGAACCGTCGAGCCGATCAAGACGACCGAACCGACGCTGGACATCAAGGGAATGAAATCCGGTGCGATACAATACTGGCGCGTCGCGCAGTTGGACAAAGACGGGAAAGAACTGACGAAGGGGGCACTGTGGTCGTTTGATAATCGTCTGGGTCGTCCGAATACGCCGCGTCCTCAGATGGGAATCACGGTCCAGCCGAGCCGTGTAGTAAACTGGAGCGGTCCGACCCCCGACGTAAAGGAACAACGCTTGTACTTTGCGCACAGCGCCGAAGCACTCGAAGCCATGCAAAAACCCTCCTTCGCACCGTTGACAAAACAACCGAATCAAAAAGGCGGGGTACGGACCCATACCACGTGGTTGTATCCGACGCCGGAGCATCTGCATCCGGGGAAAAAGGTGTACTGGCGGGTGGATTTTGTCTGGGACGATGGTCGGATCACCAAGGGCGACAGCTGGACGTTCAACGTGCGGGATTATTTCACGCCCGAGGTGGACACGATCTGGGCCAAGCCTGCTTATGATCACGATCAGGTCAGCGAGGGCGCGATAGGATGTAAACAGACCGAAGAGCGTGCGGGCTATCCAGCGCGGTCATCGGCATCGTCGCCATCGAAGGTGTTGCGTGATGATGAGACAATTGGATATAGCCGCCAATTATACAAGTGGCGGAAGTTGCGTGATCGGTTTGAATTCCAAAAATCGTGCGCAAAACTCGGCTGGGTATTCGAAGGCGGCCATTTCGGCAGTGGATACTTCTCGATGTCGTACGGTGGACTCAGCGGTGACCCGCACGTCGGAGAGGAAATTTTTGGCGGAAATCTAGTGATGCACGAGTATGGGCACCAGTTGGACTGTACTGTGCCGGCGTATTGGCCGGGGTGGGATAAAAAGAAGATGGAAAACTACGCCAAGTGTATCGACACCAACCGAGGGCTCGGCGGATACGGCGGGTCGAACATCGGCGAAGAGTTGGCTATGGGATTTCATGGGATGTCCTTTGGCGATGACCGTGTACGTCTCTATAACGACAACCGACCGCTGTACAACTTGATGCGCACGGTTATCGGTGGGGACCGATATATCGACCTCAACCCACGCGAATTGATGAAAACCGACGCGGATGCCAAACTCCTGTCCTGGGGTAACGATGGTGGATTGATTAAACATTACGGCGACCAGCCAGACAAAGACGGTCGCCGCGGATACGGATATGTAGACAACACCCAAGGCGTGTTTACGCCGGTGGGTGATGCAATCGAGGCGGTGCAACTTGGCGCTGCGACGGCAGTGAAGCTCGACGGAAAGTCGGCCCTGCTGTGGAACGAACGAACGCAACTCGCCTTGCATGACAATCGTGATTTTGGAGCCGATTTCTGGGTTCGCAAACAAGCCGGAACCGGCGACGCCGTGCTCGCGGCCTTGACGGGCAAGAAGGGCAAATCGTTTACGTTCAAATGGAGCGACTTCCCCGGCGCAAAGGAAGGCCAATGGCAGCATTTGGCCTTTACGTACGAAGGCGGCGGAGACACCGGCGACGAGGCGGGTTTGCTGCGTATTTTCGTGAACGAAAAAGAGGTCGTCAGCAAGAACCAAACATTTGACCTACCGCACGATGCAGCCGTCTCCATCGGCGGA
>JAPKCZ010000485.1 GCA_028822745.1 Kiritimatiellia bacterium
AACGAATCCGAAGACCAGGATGATGGCCAAAATGATGCCTGCAATGTTCAGGATGGGGGTCAGGCGTTTACTGCCGATGCCCAGCGATTGAAACGCGCTCCAGAAGCCGTGCCGCAGGTGGAAAAACATAATGCCTATCGCGATGACATAGCCAATACTGACCATGGGTTTCTTGAACTCTTCCACAACAAGCCGGTACAGGTCGCGTGCCTCTTCGCCGTGTACGGTGGTGACGTATTCTTCTTCCACACCTGCGCCGAACTTGAAGTGGTTCACGTGTAAGACGATGAAAAGCAGCATGACCAGTCCGGTGTAAATCATGGTCTTGCTGGCCAACGTCTTTCGGCTGGCACCGCCGGCATCCGATTTTTCGAGGTAGTCTTCGTCTCGAGCTGAACGGTTGAGTAAGGCGGTCTGTATGCCGGTGACGACATGGGCGGCAAAGAAAATAATGATACCAGCCTCGAAGACATAGATCAGCATGCCGTGGCCTAGGGACATTAAGAAATGCGCGTAACCGTTGAACGCTTCAGCGCCCAGAAGGATTGTCAGGTTGCCAATGAGATGTCCGATCAAGAAAAGAATCAGGTTTCTCCCCGAAACGCCCATGATCACTTTTTTGCAGATGGTCGTTAATTTCATGCGTCTCGTCTATGTCCGGGGTCGACGCGCGTATCTGCGCGAATGGTTATCTATAAAAGAATCAAGTTAAGACGAGAGTAAATTGCTTATCGAATTCAGGCAACAGCGAATTCAGTGAATATGTGTAAGTTGTTCGAGAGG
This sequence comes from Kiritimatiellia bacterium, assembly GCA_028822745.1. Classification (GTDB taxonomy): domain Bacteria; phylum Verrucomicrobiota; class Kiritimatiellia; order UBA8416; family JAIOPI01; genus JAPKCZ01. Next base: position 784 of record JAPKCZ010000485.1, read on the forward strand.
GAAAAAGAAGTGCGACGACTGGACTGTGGTAGGGGGGTACCACGTTTGATGTCCAGCCGCCGCACAAGATTGGTAAGTCTCTGTGACAGATAACAAAAATGTTTTGCAGCTCAGGTCGGCTTTCAGTTGCGGAACGTGCAAACCCTATCTGCTTAAGTAACAGTCTTAGTGAGGAGGGAAGTGCCGGTCCGGGGCAGAAGTGGATCTGCTAAAATCGAGGTTGGTTGTACGCCTCGATTACACAGCCGAGCTCGCACCACGCCTAAGATTTAAAAACGAGGTTCCGTCTTTTCAAAACAGTTCAGCGAACCGACGGATATCCTTTAAATTGTCAGGCTGAGAACCCCCGATTTCCAGTGAGATGGAAATTTGTCAGCGCAGTCCTAGTGAAATGTATTGTACTAAGTATTGCAAGAAAAAAGTTGCCTGAAAATCATCTATTTTGTCGAAAACAGTGAAATTCGCTGGCTTACAGGTGCTTGTACACGTCCGATGCGGTGTCGAACTGGACAGCAAGCTCTCACAGTGATAGCGTTACGGTTTGGGTGTTCGCGAATATGTGGCACTGTTTCCAGGAGTATAGGCCAAATGGACCATTCCCAACTTAGCACTAAAATCGACGCGGCGTCTGAGACAATCAGCGCCTTGAAAAGCCAATTAGAGGCGATTTCCGAGATTAGTGATGTCGTCGTCAATGCTCTGCAGGAGGGGCACAAACTGATGACGGCCGGTAACGGGGGCAGCGCTGCTGAGGCAATGCACATGAGCGAGGAGCTGATTGGCCGATTTCGAAATGACCGACCTTCGCTACCCGCCATTGCCCTGTCGGCGGATTCCACGGCGTTGACCTGCATCGGAAACGATTATGGCTATGGGCAAATCTTTGGACGGCAAGTGGAAGGTCTGGGGCAGGCAGGGGATGTTCTGGTGTTGTTTAGCACGAGTGGAAACGGTGACGCACTGATGAACGCCGCACGTGCTGCCCGTCAGAAGCAGGTCATCTGTGTCGGGCTCCTCGGACGTGATGGTGGGGCCTTGGCGCCGGAATGTGACTACCGTATCGTCGTTCCCGGTCGTGCTACGGAGCGCATCCAAGAAGCGCATCAAGTGCTTTTGCATCTCGTTCTTGATGCTGTCGAAGACGCGTTCTATACCGGATCGGAATCCGAATGAATCTCCACTATCTACTTCGCATCGTATTTTGCATGGCTGCCCTGATGCAAAGCTCCGCCGTTGGCGAAATCGAGCTAGAATTGAGTACGGACCATACAAAATATATCGAGTTCGAACCTGTTGTGGCGTTCCTGACACTCGAGAATGTTTCAGAACATGCCTTTCTGATTCGTTCGGATGACACGACCTTGGATACGCGCGTGGATTTTCATATTGAAGTTGCAAGTCGTGATGTGGGACGGCGTGGAAAGGCTGAGTCAGTGCTGAGTTCCTGTTTGATTCTGGGAGGCGAGAAACAGGCGTTTATGATCGATTTGTCCACGCATTATCAAATAGGGCGTTTCGGTCGCTACACCCTGTGGGCAACGGTTCATTGGCGGGGTGAGACGTTTGAGTCCGCTCCAATCCTGATCCGTGTCGTATCGGGCCTACCCATGGCGTCAAGAGAGCGCACGGTTCCAAGCGTAGGCGGGCGTGAAAGCCGACGCTTCAGTCTTCGCTATCTAGATCGAGAAAAATCGGAATCGATTTTTCTGATCGCTGACGATCCCGATGCAGGTCTTAATTTCGGTGTTTTTGACTTAGGAAAACTCGTTCGTTTCCATAAACCTAGCCTCGACGTGACACCTGCCGGGCGAATCACTGTATATCACCAGTCCAGCCCGACATTTTTACAAAGAGTGTTTTACAGAGTGATCCAAAGGGGTTGCGCTTGTTGGATCA
>JAPKCZ010000486.1 GCA_028822745.1 Kiritimatiellia bacterium
AGGGAGTGCAGCTCACACAACTGGTACTGGATCACGATGAAGTTGTTCGAGGGAGTACTCGCGATCTTCGAGTTTGGTTCTTCTGTTTGAAGCAGGCACCCGGGGCGGACATTTACAATGCAGTTGGCAGGCCCTGGCATGCGCGTGACTTTCCTGAACGCGAGCTGGGGACGGGTGCCCACTGGTTAGTCCTGACGGTGCAGGGGATGGGAGATCTGAACGCAGTCGACATAGCTCAATGTACCCACGAGGCCATTTTAGTCAACAACGGTGCTTTCCCCTTAGAGACCGTACTTCGATATGGACAGCCGGTGCCCGAAGGCCCTTTGTGGACCGGCGTCTATGTCGATGACCACCTTGCCGTGTTAAGATTGCCACGTTCACAACTTCAGCTCCCCGTCTGCGAGCTCGCCGACGGACTACTCGAGAAGCGCGTTGAGAATGCATACTTAATTACGGACGGAGTCGACGAGGCTCCTGAAAAACGGCATTTATTCAAAACTGAATTTCTGGGTTGGGGGACGGCGGTGGACGGCGATGCTGGAACTGCGGGGACGGGAAGGGGCAAACTAAATGCATTGTCTTGCGCGTTCTTCATGCAGAGTCAGCGAAAATACGTGTGGAAAAAGGTTATGGAAAGACTCGCCCACTCAGCTACCCACCCCATAATGCACAGGCGGGAGTTATTCAGCATTTTCTTTTACAGTTACGCTTTTATCAACGAAATGGATTACGATAAGATGTATTTCTTACCCGCTGCTGTATCGGACGAGCTTGTCTATGCCGCGTTGCTTTTGCCGCTCGCGTACGCCGACCTCCGTTGGCCCGTGTCTCCAGACTTGCTGGCGACCGACGCGACACCCGTGGCCAGGGGGTCCACCATAGTTACAGTACCGAAGGAGATCGCAAAAAAGTTTTACATTAGATCGGAGCACCGCGGAGATTACGTTAGGATGGATTGGGACGACGAAGGTGAATATGGAAATCATCAGGTCGTACGTCCCGCCGGCGAAGTGTTTGAGGCTGCTGTGGCCGGGCTGCCGTGGCGCTGTTTGGGCGGAGGGTATTTTCGGAAGAGGGAACATGTCAACGTCCAAGAGCTGGAAGCCCTGAAGTTCGAAGTCAAGCGCCGTGTCAGAAACTCTGGAGGCGTCGGTATTAGGCAGGTGGTCGTGATCGATTCTCGTGTCGTCGTCGGCTGCTGGGGTAAAGGAAGGTCGTCGTCGTGGCGGTTGAACACCGCGCTGCGGGGGGGACTTGCATGGTCGGTCCTGGGGCGTGTAAAAACGGTCGTCATGTGGATAGGTACGAAAATTAACCCGGCAGATGATCCTTCAAGGTTTGTCGAACTGCGTGCGCCTGCTCCGATGCCACCCTGGATTGCCACTGCTTTCTCCCAGGACCCTGTGCTTGCCGAAGTTGCCCAGAGCCGTCCCAAAAACCCAAAACCAGATGGCCAGATGAACAACTGCGGAAAGCGGACCTTGTGCGAGCCTGCGGTGATCTACACAAACGAGCTTGAGATGAACTATGACGGTATCGGGCCCAGTGTGAAGAAGATCTTTCCTATGGCACGCACATGCCTCGCCTGATGACGGAAAGCGCGCTCCAGACCCGTTGCCTTACCGGCTCAATCCTGACATTCGACCGGCAAAACCGAGAATTACCGAACCGAGATCCGTGCGAGAAGCACTCACGTTCAGAAAGAGATCGATTCAATCCCGAGCGTGGAGTAGCCAGCGGCGGCGTTTTGGCGACCTGTATGCGGGTTCACGTGTTTGCGGTAAAGCGGCGGCGAAGAAGGGCTTCGAGGTGACCACTTTTGAAGCGTTCCCTGACGGTCAGGGTTTTGACCGCTCGCAGGACCTTGGCGACCCGCGAGTCGTCGACCTCATTTGCGATGACGTGCTCGAGGGAAGGTACTGCCACGTCCACGCGGGCATCGAATGCAAAACATGGAGCGTGATGCAGTATTCCTTCGGGGGGTCCAGGTCCAGAGACGATCCACTCGGGAATGGCCGTAGGGAGGCCGAGGTCACGGGAAATCGTCAGATGCAGCAGCTCATGCGAATCCTGCTTTGCTGCCTGGCGACTGCGACCGATTTCACCGTTGAAAATCCTCAGACCTCGATTCTATGGCTTGTACCTTTATTCGTTCAAATCTTGGCTTTGCCTTTCGTTGAGACCGCCATTATCCATCAGTGTGCTTACGGTCTCGGTAGCCCTCCTGGCTCAAGTCCCGTCGAGGTGTGGAAGAAACCCACTAGGATCTCAGGTGCGCTGCACGGCCTCGCCTCGCTCTCGCGGAAGTGCCCGGGAGGACACGTGCACGGAGACCTTGGGAGGAGATCACTCTTGACCCTCGCGTCTGGAAAGAAGGTCGCCAAGATCACGCTCGCTGCCTCGTATCCGGCACCGCTCGTCAAGTCCTTGATCGAGATCGTCGGCGCAGCATGGTGCGATGGAGACCCTCAGCCAAATCGGGACTGCTAGAGGGCAGGCGCGCTGGGCGCGCTATGGGGTGGAGTATCGCACTCGTCTGTTTGACTGTGTGGTGTGCTTCACCGGCTGGTGCACGTAACACTGACACGACCCCAACCCCTACTCCTTGCGCTCCTCCGAGTTGGATGACTTACTGGAGCGCTTCGCAGTTCATGAAAAAGATACTGGGGGCCGAT
>JAPKCZ010000487.1 GCA_028822745.1 Kiritimatiellia bacterium
AAATTTGTGCAATTGGAGGGCTTTATACCCGGAATCATTGCAGTTACGGGGTCGTTTGGTTACTGTGTCAGCCATGGAAAAGACGCGCAACCGAGCTTTTTGCGCTCCATTTCCCCGTTCCAGGAAGGGCCTTACATGATCGAACCACCGCGTGCTCTTGATGCAGACGCCGTACGGGCGCTTGCGATGCAACATGGTTTTGACGATGTGCGCGTGACCTCCGCCGAGCCCCATTTGGCCGGACAGGATATTTTTAATCGCTGGCTGGCCAATGCGAAGCATGCCGATATGCAGTGGCTCGAAAAGGATCCCGATCGACGCACCACACCCGACGCGCATGTGCCGTCCGCCCGCTCGGTCATTACCTTTGCCGTAAGCTATTTTCGCGACCGCCCTGAATCCGTATCCGCGACCAGCGGGAAAGTCGCGCTCTATGCGGCGGGCAAGGACTACCACAAGGTGATCGATCGGAATTTAAAGGCTTTCTGTCGTGACCTGCGCGAGGCGGTCGATGGAACAGAGGCGCGCTTTTATGTGGATTACGGGCCCGTCCTGGAGCGCGCCTTTGCTGAGCGTGCCGGTTTGGGGTTTGTGGGGCGTTCGGCAAACCTGATTCATCCGACCTTTGGGACGTACGTGTTCATTGCGACCGTCATTACGAATTTAGAACTGGCAACGGACTCGCCCGGCGAAGGCACATGCGGGCAATGTCAGCGCTGCATCGACGTGTGTCCCACGGGCGCCTTGAAAACGCCGTATGAAATTGATGCTGGTCTTTGCATCAGTTATCTCACGATCGAAAACAAGGGACCCATTCCGCGCCGCTTGCGACCCCTGATCGGGGAATGGATATTCGGATGTGATCTCTGCCAAGAGGTCTGTCCCTACAACGCCAAAGCACATGCGGGCGCTAGCGAAGCCATCACGGTGACGCACATCGCCGGAACCGAGCTGTCGTTGAGCGAGATACTGGGCATTCGGGACGATGTCGAATTTTCGGAGCGCTTCGCGGGATCGCCGGTGCGCCGTGCAAAACGTCATGGTCTATTGCGCAACGCGGCCGTCGTGGCTGGCAATTCGGGGGATCGTGACCTCGTTCCCGCGCTCGTGGAGGCCTTGGCCGACGACCATCCCTTGGTTCGCGGACATGCCGTCTGGGCGTTGGGCGCGTTGGGGGCGGCGGATCGCGCGCGCGACGTGTTGCGAGACGAGCATGACGCTTTTGTTTGCAGTGAACTCGATGGACTGACGACCCCGTGATACCGTTCGGCATGCAAAATCGTCCGGCACGCATCATTCGGCGACTTCTACAATTCGGCATCGCGGGCCTCGCTGTTGTTACCGTGTTAGGTTTCACGGCTCGGGCGTTTTGGCTATTGGAGCTGTTTTGTCATTTTCGTGTGCAGTACGGCCTGGCCTTTCTGGTGTGCGGGGCACTGGCAATCGCGCTACGCCGTCCACGGCTCTGCGCGATCGCCGTCGTCGGCGCGGCGTTAAACCTGTCGTGCGTTGTGCCGCTCTTTTTGGGCGGCGGGCAGGGCGGCGATGTGACCTCTGTACCGTCCGTTCGTGTCATGCTGTTGAACGTGAATACAACGATGGGGGATCCTGCGGCCGTGCGTCGCCTTGTCGTGGCAGAGGATCCTGATGTTCTGTTGCTTCAGGAGGTCAGTGCGTCCTGGTTGCAGCAACTGCACGCCGTCCTTGTGGCATATCCGTACACGGTCAGGGAACCGCGTGAGGATAATTTCGGCATCGCACTTTACAGCAAATATCCACTTTCCAATACGCGCGTTGTGCTTTCGCCCGATGTCGCGGTGCCATCGATTCGGGCGGAATTAGCGATCGCGGGCCAACGTGTCTGTCTTATTGCTGTGCATACGGTGCCGCCGAAGTCTGGCTATATGGCTCGTGCGCGCAATTTGCATCTGAAGCAGGTTGCTGACTGGGTTGATTCGGAGCTGCCAACGGTGCTCTTTGGTGATTTGAATGTAAGTTCTTATAGTCCGTATTTCGGGGACCTATTGCGGTCCTCCGGCTTACGAGACAGCATGCGTGGCTATGGCGTTCAGGCCTCCTGGCCGACGATGTGGCCCTGGTTGCACATCCCGCTGGATCATGTCCTGATTTCTGAGCAGCTGATGGTTCAGGAACGTCGGGTTGGCCCCAATGCCGGGTCCGACCATTTTCCCGTTCTATTTTCCTTCGCCTGGCGTCCCGGGGGCAGCGCTCAGTAATTGGTTGGATTTTCTTGCGCAATCAGTGTTAGATTGCCGCCGTCCCTAAGCAACCACCCCCTACGAGGCGCCCGATGTCCGATACCGACGAATCTGCACTCATTCAGTCACGGATTCAACGCGCCAAAGATCAGCTCCAGGCGATGATCGATCTGAATCCGGATTGCATGATGATGGTGGATGCCGACGGGGCGGTTGTACGCGCCAATCGCGCGCTGGTTACTCTGGTTGCACGCGACTCCTTCGCGAGTGTTCTGGGGACGCCCGTACATCAGCTTTTCGGGCACGAATCCATCGATGCCTTTGACGCCGTCTTGAAGGATGTCGATGGGGTTTATGGCTTCTGCCGTCTGGATGCAACGCTCGATGGGACGCTGCGCAATCTTGAGTTCACGCGCGTCGGTGGCGAAGAGGAGAGTCAATCTGCGTTTATTG
>JAPKCZ010000488.1 GCA_028822745.1 Kiritimatiellia bacterium
ACTGGAAAGCTTCCAGACCAGGGTATGTTCGCGTCCACCACCACCTACAACCAGTATCCTCATGTCCATTCCTTGGATTCGTCGATTGTCAAAAGCACCGTGCTTGCGTATGGTGCCCGAATCGATAAGCATAGTCGATCCCCGGTTTGGCTCAAGCATTTGATGGCATCAAATGCATGTCATCGGGTTCAACACACGATGATCGGGGGGTGACCGGCCAGCTGGCACCCCCACAATCAGGAATTAGAGGAAAGTAAAAGCATGATACCACGGTATACCCGCCCGGAAATCGGTGACATTTGGACGGACGAGAACAGATTTCGTGTTTGGCTACAGATTGAGGTCCTGGCTTGTGAGGCCATGTCGAAGCTGGGGCATGTGCCCAAAGCCGACTTGGCGCGCATCCAAAAACGTGCCGACTTTAACGTCGACCGCATTTTGGAGATCGAAAAAGAGGTCAATCACGACGTGATCGCCTTTTTGACGAATGTGGCCGAGTACGTCGGGCCCTCGTCGCGCTTTATTCATCGCGGCCTGACCAGCTCCGACATTCTCGATACGAGCCTCGCCGTGCAAATGGTGCAGGCCGTGGATGTGCTGATCAAAGACGTCAAAGCATTGCGCCGTGCGGCGGCCGCGAAGGCGCGCAAATACAAATACACTCCTACCATTGGACGTTCCCACGGTATTCATGCCGAGCCAACGACGTTCGGTCTCAAAATGGCGCTTATGTACGACGAATTCGGACGGGCGCTGGTACGGCTTGAAACAGCGCGCGAGACGGTGGCCGTCGGGCAATTGTCCGGCGCCGTCGGGACACATGCCCACATTGATCCCTATGTCGAAAAATATGTTTGCCGTAAATTGAAGCTCAAACCGGCGGCCATCTCGACCCAGGTGTTGCAGCGTGATCGTCATGCCGAATATCTGTCGACGATTGCTTTGGTCGGCGCATCGGTTGATCGCTGGGCGACGGAGTTTCGCCATCTGCAGCGTACCGAAGTGCATGAAATGGAAGAATACTTCGGGGCCGCGCAAAAAGGCTCCTCGGCCATGCCGCACAAAAAGAATCCAATCACGGCTGAAAAACTGTCCGGCCTCGCCCGAATTTTACGCGGTAACGCGGTCGTTGGCCTCGAAAACGTGGCGCTTTGGCACGAGCGTGACATCACGCACTCGTCGGCTGAGCGCGTTGTTTTGCCGGACAGCACCATCGCCTTGGATCATATGCTGATCGGGTTGACGCGCGTCGTCAGCACCATGCGTGTGTTCCCCAAGCGCATGCAGCAAAACATCGACATGACGCACGGTCTGATTCATTCGCAACAAGTCTTGCTTTTGCTGACCGACAAAGGCGTTTCGCGCGAAGTGTCCTATCGGCTGGTTCAGCGCAACGCTATGGAATGTTGGGAGACAGGCACGTATCTGAAGGAGCTTGTTTCCGCCGACAAGGAGCTGATGAAGCACCTCACGGCAGACGAACTCGAGCATGTTTTTGACATCCAGAATCACTTCCGAGATGTCGATCGCACCTTCTCGCTTCTGGGGCTGTCATGAGCAAGAAAAAGCCCGCGAAACGAGCGAGCAAGCCGTCTGCCTATGCGGAAGCCGGTGTTGATATCGACCAGATGAACACGTCGTTGACTGCGATCAAGCGCATGGTGAAAGCGACGAACACGCGCGGCGTGTTGAGTGACGTTGGCGCTTTCGGAGGGCTTTTTGCTTCGCCCGGCAAAGATCATATCTTGGTCGCCAGCAGTGATGGCGTGGGGACCAAGCTGAAAGTGGCCTCGATGGCCGATCGACATCATACAGTCGGGCAGGATCTGGTTAACCATTGCGTGAACGATATTCTGGTGCAGGGCGCGCGCCCGCTCTTTTTTCTCGATTATCTTGGAACGGCCCAATTGAAAGCCAAGGTATTCAAAGATGTGGTTTCAGGGCTATGCAAGGCCTGTCGTGAGAACGGTGCGGCGCTTTTGGGCGGGGAGACGGCGGAAATGCCGGGTCTCTACCCGTCCGGCGAATATGATTTGGTGGGTACCATTCTGGGTACTGTCGCCCGGCGCGAATTGGTGACGGGAAAATCTGTGCGGTCGGGCGACGTCCTGATCGGCTTGCCGTCCTCCGGTTTGCATACCAATGGATATTCGTTAGCGCGCAAAGTGATTTTCGAAAAAGCTGGCCTAGGGATTAATGATCTCCTTCCGGGGACCAAGCGGCGCATTTCGGATGTGTTGTTAGCCGTGCACAAAAGCTATCTCAAACCCGTCAATGCGCTTCAGAAACGGGTGAAGATCACGGGTATGGCACATGTGACGGGCGGCGGCTTCTACGACAATTTGCCGCGCATCCTTCCGTCGGGTGTAGGCGTCGACGTGGATACGTCGGCGTGGCGCGTACCGCCGGTGTACGCGTTCATTCAAGAACAGGGCAAAGTGGATCGCGACGAAATGTATCGCGTGTTCAATATGGGAATCGGCTACGTCGTTTTTGTGCGGCGCAAAGACGCTGATCTTGCCATGTCGACCCTGAAGGCTGTGCGCGCACAGCCGAAGGTGATTGGTCGTGTGGTACGCGGTGCTGGTGTGACCTTATCCTGAGCCGATAATGCGACGGTTTTCGGTGGTCAATCTTTGCTGCGTCGGTATAATTGGCGCATGAGTGCAC
>JAPKCZ010000489.1 GCA_028822745.1 Kiritimatiellia bacterium
CGACCTGGTAAAGGGCCCGGATATCCCGAAGGAATGGGATGATGTTCTGGACCCCAAGTGGAAAGGGCAAGGCTCGTGGTGGTTCAATTCGCAACCATGGGCGACACTTGCCGCGGTTTGGGGCGAGGGAAAGGCCGTGACTTTCCTCGACAGCCTGCTCGCTCAAGATTGGCGGTTGAGCCGTTCCGCTGCGACCGTGTCGGCGTGGCTGTCGTCCGGTGAAACCCCGATTGGCATCGTCGTCTTGCATCGGATGCAGGCGGCGCAAAACAAGGGAGCCCCCGTCGGCTGGACGTTCGCTGAACCTGTCCCGGTGCAACTGATCACTTACGGTATTCTCAAGGAAGCGAAGAATCCCAATGCCGCCAAGCTCTTGATCCACTGGCTGACGACCCCCGAAGGCGCCAAGGTCTATGAAGACGCGGTGTATCGAGGCAATCCGTACGTCGAGGGCACCGAAATGGAAAGACTCATCGGCAGCCGAAATATCGCGTATCACGAAGGGGACCGGTTGGCTGAGTTCAAGTCGATGACAGAGAAAATGATTGAACTATTGCAGAAGAACAGATAGCCGGCTATACGTTGTGGCGAAACGGACCGAGCCACTAGTAGCGTTACCCTGTCATTTGTTTGAATTATCCGTAATCGCAGGTCGAGTCGCTTATCGTGCTTAAAGTCGAAGGATTGTGGAAAACTTACACCGTCGACGGCGGTGAGATCCCCGCCGTCCGAGGAGTGGATTTTACCGTCGAAACGGGAGAATTCTTCACTCTGCTGGGGCCGAGCGGATGTGGTAAATCCACCACCCTTCGCTGCATCGCGGGATTGGAAGTCCCCAACTCCGCCGAGATCACGTTGGGCGAGATCGATCTCTTCTCGAGCCGGCAACGCAGGTCGGTGCCGATCCACAAGCGAAACATTGGCATGGTGTTCCAGTCGTACGCCATCTGGCCCCACATGAGCGTCTACGACAACGTCGACTTTCCGCTGAAGGTCAAGAGCGTTCCTGATCGTCGGGATAAGGTCATGCGGGCCCTAGAACTGGTGGGGCTGCATCATTTGGAGGACCGGTCTGCGACGGACCTCTCGGGCGGTCAGCAACAGCGCGTGGCCATCGCCCGGGCCATCGTCATGGACGTCGACCTGTTGCTGTTCGACGAGCCGTTAAGCAATCTGGACAGCAAGCTTCGAATCCAGATGCGGTTCGAGTTGCGCCAGTTGCAGAAGCAGCTCGGTATCACCAGTATCTACGTCACCCATGACCAGGAAGAAGCCATGGTCCTGTCGGACCGGGTGGCGGTGATGGACGACGGTAACATCGTCGAGATCGGCAAGTCTCAGGATATCTATCTTGAGCCCAGAAAACTTTTCACTGCCAAGTTCGTCGGCCAGAGCAACCTTCTCCTTGGTGAAGTTGTCTCGGCCGACGGCGCGAACGCGACGGTAAAGACGGCGATCGGACAGATCGCCACCGAAACGCATAACAGTACCGCGCCGAGCGAAGGCTTTTTGATGATTCGGCCCGAGCATATTCCGATGTCCTGGACCAAGGAGGATTTGCCGTCGGCCGACGTCAACGTGTTCGAGGGAACAATCGTCTCGGAAACGTTCACGGGTAAGCTGATGGATTACCGGATTCGAGTCGGTGAGGTTACGTTCGAGGTCCAGACACCACTGCGCCACGCGCTGCAAAACGAAAATCGAGTCTTTATTCATCTGCCGCCGGAACGGTGTGTGATGCTCCCAAAGGATACGTCGGGCACTTCATGATCGACGCAACGCGTCCGGTGGCGAAGTTGCCGAACCTGCGGATTCGCGGGATCCATGTCGTCGTTGGCGCGGTCCTGCTCATCCTTGTATATTTGGTCGTCGTTCCACTGCTCCTGTTGGTTCTGAGCGGCTTCAAGGAGACCGGGTTCATCTTCGACGCCGGTTTCACACTGAGACATTTCATCGAAATCTATGCCGATGCGCGAACCTATGAACTCATTCTGAATACCTTGGTCTTTGCTGCCGGCAGTACTCTCGTTAGCTTGTGCCTCGGCGTCATGTTCGCCTGGCTGACCGAGCGGACGGACCTTCCGTTCAAGACCGCGACGAGGATTAGCCTTATATTGCCGATGGCCATTCCGGGCGTCCTGCTCGCGGTCGGGTGGGTGCTGCTGGCCAGCCCGCGGATCGGCATGATCAACAGAATCTTTGCAACACTGTTCGGCGGCGACGCACTTGTCGACGTCTTCACGATGCCGGGAATGATCTTCGTGCAGGGGCTGTCCTTTACGCCGACCGCCTATCTGATCGTATCGCCGTCGTTCAGACGTATGGACCCTCTTCTGGAGGAGGCCGCCGCCATCTTCGGCGCCAATCTGTTCCGCACCCTCAGGCATGTGGTCATCCCGCTGCTGCTGCCCAGCATTCTGGCCGCCGGGGCTATGGTCTTCCTCGTGAGCTTGGTGGTTTTCGACGTTCCAGGAACGCTTGGAATGCCGAGCGGCATCCTCGTGTTCTCATCGGAGATTTACGCGGCGGCCAGTGCGCCACTCGGAGTTCCGGAGTTCGGTCGCATCGGCGCGCTGTCGAGTCTCTTCATGTTCTTCACGTTCACGCTGGCTTTGTTTTACAACTACATGACGAGACGGGCGGGCAAGTTCACCACGGTGACCGGAAAGG
>JAPKCZ010000490.1 GCA_028822745.1 Kiritimatiellia bacterium
GCGCCGTAAGCGGTGACCAAAATATTATACGGTACGGCCAAATTACAAGATGACCATGGATTATGGCGGGATACGAAAAGGGGCCCCGCGGTTTGCCGGCGGGCAATTGGATTGTTAGCCTTTAGGTAAGTTTGTCGGCGGGATTTATGTTGGGCGCCATTCTCAACCTACGGAAACTCTGGTGAATGTTTTATAGTAATGTTCGAAGGTCAGCGCATTGGTTCTCAGTTTAATTTTGTCAAAGGATGCTTGCATGTCACTTGAGCCTATTAAATTCGAAGATGGTGTCGCTTACGAACGGATGATGGGAGTTTGGAGTCAACTCGTCGGCACGAAGTTTCTCAATTGGTTGTCGCCCCGAAATGGACAGCGTTGGATTGACGTCGGCTGCGGGAATGGAGCTTTCACCGAGCAAATTGTCCGGCATTGCTCTCCTCACGAGGTGCAGGGTATCGATCCATCCGAGGCACAAATTGCCTTCGCTTCTAATCGAGAAAAAGCCGGGAAAGCAGTATTTCAAACGGGAGATGCATCGGCCTTACCTTTTGCTGTAGATTATTTTGATGCCGCGACAATGGCGCTGGTAGTCTTTTTCCTTCCTGACCCAGCCCAGGGTGTTGCCGAGATGAAACGAGTGGTTCGCCCCGGCGGTTCGGTTGCCGCTTACGTCTGGGAGGTCTTTGGCGGTGGGGTGCCAACCGCACCTATCACGTCCGAGTTGCTCGCTTCGAACATTACGTATCCTCTTCCGCCTAGCGCAAACGCTTCACGCATGGAGGTACTTCATAGTCTTTGGGTGGACGCAGAATTACAATCGGTTGAGACAAGCGTAATTAAGGTTGAACGAACCTTCGCCAATTTCAAAGAGTTCCGGAGCACGACTGCTCTTTCACCAAGCCTAAAGCCAGTCCTCGCTGATTTGCCTGAGAAGACAATCGTACAATTACAGAACGCGGTCCGCGAGCGCCTCCCAGCTGATGCTGAAGGACAAATTACATATTCGTCACATGCCAATGCTATAAAAGGCCTGGTCTAATACTTCCAGGAATTTAAACGTTTACTCGCGATGCCGCCCCGAAGGCTGAGACAGGAGCTATAACCATGGATCCCGCGACGGCAATTATCGCTAAATCCAGTGTTTTCGGGCGGTTGGGCGAAATTTCGACGCCCTAGGAGGGCCGTACAACGGAAAGTGGAGGGTGGTTGGTACCCTAAGGCCCACCTAAAAATGACTTTATGTCGCCGTCGTCTATAATGCTGGAAGCGCCACTGATGTTTGGATACTCGGATCAAGTCCGAGTATGACGGACAAGGGTGAACCGCGTTCTACTCCGCCGCGCTGTCAACCCTTGTTGCGTCGGCGTGCTGTGCGAAGGCGGGCATCACTTCTTCGGCCAGTAGGGTCATGGTCTGCTTGCCGAAATCCGGGCTCCATTCCAGCGCCATGGCGGTTAGCACGCCAAACGGGCCGGTCTGGTCGCGCAGCGCCACCAGCTTGTCGGTGACCGTCGCGGGTGAGCCCCAGGCGACTTGATATTCCGCCACCTCCTGCCATGTGATCGAGTCCGGGTCCGGGTGGCCTTCCGGTGCCACGAAGGCGAGTAGCCCGCGCGCCTTCAGCGACGACAGCAGATAGCGGAACCAGAAGCTGACCGGACCGTCCGCATCCATGATGTAGTCTTGCGCTTCCTGGTCGGTCGGGGCCACGATGATATTGCGCGAAACGCGCCAGATGTCGGGATTAGCGGCACGACCGACCTTTTCGCAGCCCTCCTGATAGGCCTGCCAATGGCTTGCCGTGTAGCGCGGATGCAGGAAAGCCGCGCCCGAAATAGGGATCCAGCCTTGCTCGCCCGCCAAGTGGGCGCTGCCCGAATTGGGCGACATGATCGAGATTGCGATCGGAGGGTGCGGTTGCTGGTAGGGTTTGATAAAGTGGCCGACGCCGTAATCAGCCCGTCCGGTGTCTTCGATCTTCACGTTCCAGAATTCGCCCTCGCGGGTGTAAGGAGGCTCGCCGGCCCAGATGGCGAGGATATGCTCGATCGACTCGCGGACCATCGCGCCGCGGTCGGTGTCGCCGCCGACTTCGAATAGTTCCACGTCGGACGACAGGCTACCGTTGCCGATTCCCATTTGGAACCTGCCCTTCGACAGATGGTCGAACAAGGCCGCCTGACCGGCGATCCGCGACGGATGATGGTGCGGCAGGCAATAGACGCCCGGTCCCATCTTGATCTGCTTGGTCTCGCCCAGCAGCGTCGCAAGGAAGACCATCGGGTCGGTAATCGGTTCCGAGGTCGCTGCGGTGTGCTCGCCGATCCAGATTTCGTGGTAGCCAAGGTTGTCGGCCATGATGACCGTCTGGCGATCCTCCTCCAGGACCTGGCTCAGGTCGCGTTTCGGATCGTGGACGGGTTGCATGAACATGCCAAGGCGCATCGCGTTCCCTTTCGAGTTCGGAATTTCGTTACGGCGATGATATGGCAGCCAGTGCGTTGCGCCAAGTTGGAATAGCCGCAAAAGAAAAAGGGCGGCAGGTTTCCCCGCCGCCTGTGTGCAGACGTTCGCCGTGCTCTTTCAAGTAATGCGTGACGGCGTCCTGTCCGGGTCTGACTCAATCTAATCGCCCAGCCATGGCCACATAATAACACGCGACGGGGGCGGCG
>JAPKCZ010000491.1 GCA_028822745.1 Kiritimatiellia bacterium
CGCAAAGGGCCGCCGCAGGAAACCACGACGACCGAGTTGTTCGTCGCCGGCAAACGCCAGGCCTTCCGCAACCTTTCGCAATGGACGAAAACGATCGAGGCGGAGTCGGACGAGGGTGACGACCTGGTCCACATCGAACAGTTCGCCGCCTTCGCTCCGGCGCAACGGATCGTGAGCCTGGGCGGACCGAAGGATCGATTCTTCGAGGTCGGCCTGCACCTGTTGCCCGACGAAGATCCTGGCCTCATCCAGAAGGCTTTCGTGAAGTTCGCCCAGAGGGAGGGTGTGAAGGTCCACAGTGAAGTTGATTTCGTCGCTGGCAACTTGTGGTTCGTGCCGATCGAAGGCAAGCCGCGCGAAGTCGAGAAGCTGGCCAGCTTCGCCTTCGTCCGGGTGATACGGCCGGTGCCCAAGCTTCGCGGTATTCGCCCGCTGCAACGCAGCGGTGGACCCTCGGTGGGGTGCAGCCTTCCCACCGAGCAGGCCCTGTCGTCTGAGCCGCGTGTCGCCATTCTGGATGGGGGACTACCAAAGCACCACCCCATCGGTCCCTGGCTGCGCTCGTATCGCAAGCTCGACGAAGACGCTGACGATGACCCGGACGGCCCTGAACACGGCCTGGGCGTGACATCGGCTGTGTTGTTCGGTCCGATCCAGCCCAACGGCATGGCTGGCCGGCCCTTCGCCCCCGTAGACCATTTGCGCGTGCTCGACCAAGAATCGAGCGGCGAAGACCCGCTGGAGTTGTACCGCACGCTCGGCCTCATCGAACAGGTCCTGCTGTCGCGATCCTACGAGTTCATCAACCTGAGCCTGGGACCGGACCTCGAAGTGGAGGATCAAGAGGTTCACACCTGGACGTCCGTTATTGACGAATTGCTCAGCGATGGCGATACCCTCATGACGGTTGCCGTGGGCAACAACGGAGAACGTGACGGCGAGCTTGGCTACAACCGCGTGCAGGTCCCGTCGGACTGCGTGAATGCCCTCGCAGTCGGCGCGGCCGATGACACGGGCGCGGGTTGGGCGCGTGCACCTTATAGCGCGATCGGGCCTGGCCGCAGCCCCGGTGTCGTCAAGCCAGACTTGATGGCCTTCGGCGGCAACCCGGCATCCAAATACTTCCACGTCCTCGCGCCAAACGCAAAGCCGGTACTGACCCCGCAACTCGGAACGAGTTTCGCGGCGCCATACCTTCTGCGCAGCGCGGTTGGTATCCGGGCGATCCTGGGCGGCAATCTGACGCCTCTTGCCATCAAGGCCTTGCTAGTCCATGCCGCCGACTCCGGCGAGCGCGACCAGATCGACGTCGGGTGGGGCAAGATTCCCGAAGACACGCTCGACATCATCACGTGCCCAGATGGCGTAGCCCGGGTGGTCTACCAGGGGGAGCTCAAACCCAGCAAGTACCTGCGCGCAAGCCTTCCGCTGCCGAAGGAGGGGCTGACAGGCAACGTCCGCCTGAAGGCCACTTTCTGCTACGCATCACCCACCGATCCGCAAGATGCTGCGGCCTACACCAAGGCAGGCCTTGAAGTCGTCTTCCGTCCCAACGACGAAAAGATCAAGGACGGCAAGAGCAACGCGGACACCAAGGGCTTCTTCGACTTGAAAAAGTACGCCACCGAACAGGAACGCCGTTCGGATCAGGGCAAGTGGGAAACCGTGCTGCACGGGACTAAGACATTTCGTGGTTCCAGCCTCAAGAACCCCGTGTTCGACATCCACTACAACGCCCGTGACGGCGGCGGGCGGGCTACCGGTGCCGAGAAGATTCGCTACGCACTGATCCTCTCGGTCGAAGCGCCGAAGCACGCCGGTCTCTACAACGACATCCTGCGCGCCTATGCCAAAACGCTGGTGCCGATCCAGCCGCAGGTGACTTTGCCGATTCGCATTCGGTGACGGCAGGCGAGGCGAAGAAGCAGGACATCGCGGACTGAAGGACAAGGAGGAGATTGATGCCAGAACCGTTGAAGAGCAAAGACAAGCACGGGTTGCCGTTCACTCGGCCGCCTGAGATAGAGGTCTGCCTGGCAAGGCTGGAGTCGATTGATGCCACGGCACGCCTGCAGGCATTCGCCGTCGTGTCAAGGAAGAGCAGCGGCTATGTGCCGTCGGAAGCGCTGACGCATTTCCTGAGGCGTGCCCACGCGACGGGGGCAAAAGACGAGTTCAAGCAGATCTTCGGACAGCTCATGAAACGGGTCGGTCAGTCCTTGTTTGCAACCGTCTCGGACGCCCGCATGGCCGGGGCGCAAGGCATTCGAGAAGAGATCATGGGCCGATTCGCCGAGAGAATCGCCAAGGACTGCAACGGCCGATTCGCCATGCTGGACTTCTTCGAAGTGCGGTTCGACCTGGCGTTCGCCCGATTCCGGAAGTCCGTCTTGAGGCAGATCGGTCCCTCTTCGGTACTCACCGAGCCGCTGTCGACGGACAGAGAAGAGGGTCAGGAAATTTCACGGGAGGTCGAGGAAGCAGCGGCCGATTTCCTGGGAGGGGACCCTCAAAAAATTGATGACCCAGCTTTCCGGTTGGAACTGGACGCCGCGATTGATGCATTACCAGATGATCAGAGACGGGTCGTGGGCCTGCTCCGACAAGGTTTCCTGACCCACTCAGAGGATCCCAACATCATGACTATCTCCAAAATGCTGAACTG
>JAPKCZ010000492.1 GCA_028822745.1 Kiritimatiellia bacterium
ATCCAGTGGATGCACGTTGGCGATCAGTTTCTGGTTATGAACATCATCGGGAAGCATGTGAATGTCTTTGGCGTGATCCATGTGGTGGTCTCCGGTTTATTGATTGTTGTTGAAAGGAAATGTGAGTTAGCCCAAAAGAGCAGTTTGTATCACCACGAAGAGCACGAAATGCACGAAGGATTTTAAGAACTGGATCGCTCTAGGTCCCTATGGCGGAGATCAACATTGCTCACAGCCACACCCAATAGGTGTCGACGTAAAATGTATAGTTTGTTTTGTAGGCCATTTCTCTTCAATGCGTTGCTTCGTGATCGTCGCGTCCTTCGTGGTGTCAGATATTCTCTCTACGATTTGGCGTCGTCGTCGGGTTTTTCAATGCGGCTATCTAGGGCGCGCTTGGCAATCCGAGTGACGTATACGGTAACAACGATTGTGGCGATAAACCCAAGGATCCGCATGCCCCATTGCAGGGCACCGGTTGACTCTGCGCCAGCGGCTGCCTCACCAGCAAGGTAGCCAATGTACACGAACATGACCGTGCCCGGCAGCATGCCGATCCATGACGCCAGAACGAACTGGCCTAAGGGCACTTTCGTCAGTCCGAAGGCGTAATTCAGTAACACAAAAGGAAAGATAGGCGAAAGGCGGGTCAGTCCGACGATTTTCCAGCCTCCATCGGCCACGGCATCGTCGATGGCTTTGAATGTCTTGTTGCCGTCGATCTTCTTTGCAACCCAGTTGCGTGCCAAATAGCGGCCGACCAGAAAGGCTGCCGTGGCCCCGAGTGTGGAGCCTATCGAAACGTAAACAGTTCCCATGAGTAGGCCAAAGACGCCGCCAGCACCGACCGTAAACACGGCGCCGGAGATAAAAAGGACACAGGCTAGAATGTAGGCTCCGATAAAGACCAATGGTCCGATGACGCCCAAACCATCGATCCAGTCAAGGGCAAGGCGCAGCTTTTCTTGGACATGAAAATATTTCCCTGCGGCGATGCAGACGGCGATGACAACCGCTGCGATTAGAAGTTTAGCCCAGGGGATGCTTTTGCCCTGCGGCGTGGAGTCCGTGTCTGTCATAAGGTGAAACTTTCAGGTTTCGCATTCGTTAGAGAGGGCATGTCGCCCGCATCGACGTTTGAATTTTGGCTGATATCATGATACTTTACGTTTCCCCCCGCACAACAGGAAACGGCATGAAAAGTGAGATCCCATTCTGGAAAACAAAGACGCTCAGCGAAATGTCGAAAGAGGAATGGGAATCGCTCTGTGATGGCTGCGGGCTCTGTTGTTTGTTGAAGTACAAGGATGACGACATGGACGATGTCATCTACACGAACATCGGGTGCCGGCTGCTGGATGACGAAACGTGTCGCTGTTCGCAGTACGAGGATCGCCATAAACATGTTCCCGAGTGTGTGCAGATGCGACCGGATACGATTCCTGATTGGATGCCGGACTCCTGTGCCTACAAGTTGCTCGATCAGGGGCGTGAACTGCCTGATTGGCATCCGCTCGTCACAGGCGACCCGAATACGGTGCACGAAGAAGGCATTTCGGTTAAGGGCAAGGTGATCAGTGAGGCATTCATTTCGGTCGAAGACATTGAGTCGCAAGTGCGCGATTCGCTCGTGGATGGCCCTGCGTCGGGAGAAATGACGCATCCGAAAATCGACAACACGTCGCCTGAGCAAGACGCCTGACGCCTACCAGTGATCCTTGCGTCGTCGCAATTCGATAAACACTTGCTCAGCATCGGCGTTTGCCATGTTGAGTGCTTGGGCGACATCGGCATTCCCGCTACGTAAAAAGATGTTCGTGCGTATTTCGTCATCGAGCCGAACGGGGCCCGATGGATCACCTTGAGAAAGGCGTGCTTGAATGTTGGCGAGTTGCTGCGTGATTGCCGGGTCATCTGGGAGAATGCTCAGCGCGAAGCGTAGATTGTCTTCCGTGTATTCATGTCCGCAGTACACCTTCGTGTCGGCGGGCAGATGCATGAGTCGATTCAGAGATTGCCAAAGTTGGCTTGGCGTACCGCCCAGGATCCGGCCACAGGCCCCGGTGAGAAGTACATCCCCTGAGAACAGAATGCTTTCGGTATGGTAAGCGAAATGATGAGGGCAGTGCCCGGGCGTTTTGATGGCTTGGAGTGTGGCCCCGTCGATGACGAGTTCAGTGTCATCGTTGATGTGGCGAATTGTGGCCGGATGGTCGAGATCTGACGGACCCATAATAGGGCAGGGGTGTTGATCGTGCAGCGCTGTTAGTCCGTCAATGTGGTCGTAGTGGGTATGCGTAATCAGAATGGCGTCTAGTGTGAGCTTGTGGTCCCGAATGGCTGCGATGACCGGACCGGCTTCGCCAGCATCAATGCAAATAGCGCGTTCACCCTCTATGAGCAGGTAGACGAAATTATCTCGGAGCACCGGAATGGTCATGACAGTTGGCATCGCTTTGGAGCCTAGCCGCTTGGGCATGGGAGTGCAAGGTGTCGATTGCAAGAGTGTGGCTTTGGAACGTGTGGCGGTGTTCTGAATGGCGCTAAGATAAGGAGGTTTTGGGACAGAATCTGGCGTTGTGACCGTCAAGCGGAGTGTGGGGGTGTGTGAGTGTGTGGGAAAGAAGAGAAAAGGCAATCACGTTGCAATGTTTCTCACTC
>JAPKCZ010000493.1 GCA_028822745.1 Kiritimatiellia bacterium
AGCCCGCGCAGGTCCGGAAGGCCGTTTCGAGGGCAACAAGGGGATCGCCCTTCGCCCGAAATTCATGCGCAACAAACCCGGAATACGACGTGGCGCGAATCGCATCAGCGATGGCCGGGTAATTGAGCTCCTGCGCGCCATCCAAATCATTGCGACCAGGATTACCCGCCGTGTGCATGTGCCCAATCCACTGCACGTTATCACGAATGGTCCGAATCACATCCCCTTCCATGATTTGCATGTGATAAATATCATAGAGAAGTTTGACGTTAGGACTGGCGACTTTCTCGCAGACAGCGACGCCCCATCCTGTGTGATCACATTGATAGCCGGGATGATCCACTTTCGAATTGAGCAGCTCCAAGTTCAGTGTAATGCCAGCAGCCTCCGCGCGCGGGGCGATACGTCGCAGCCCTTCGGCGCAAACATCGATCGCCTCGGCATCCGATTGCCCGTCTCGGCGTTCACCGCTGAAGCAAATCAAGTTGGGGATGCCATGCTCGACAGCCAATTCGATCGATTCGTTTAACTCCGATTCGATACGCTCGAATTGCTCGGGGTCGTTGTAGCCGGACCCAATACCGCCATGACCACACATGCTGGCGACGACCAGTCCGTTTGATTGTGCCGTCGTGACGCGTTCGACAAACTGTTCGTCACGTCCCCACAGCTCAACCGCCGCATACCCAATACGGGCCGCGGCTTCGCACACATCAGAAAAACTGACCTCATCGTTGGTAAAACACGGATAACAAAAAGACTGTTTCAGATCCATTGCGGAACTCCTTTCTTCGGGGTACCCTACGTAAATTGATTGGAGAGTTCTAGCCTATAGCGTCGTTCATGATGGATCCTCCGCAGAATCGGCGGGTGGCTTTCGAGGCTAGGTTCGATGTGCTAGCCGCGCCAAAAAGGCGGGAAGCGGGTCGCTTAAGCGCAAGGGAGTTTAGAAACCGTGACGTACGCCAGGAAGATCCAAAAATGAACACAAGCCTGCTCCTTAAACTACTGGCGCCCTACCTGGCTGTTGGCCTTTTCTGGTGCGTGCTGTCCAACGGATGGCTGGCCATACTGGCTTATCATGCGCAGATCCTGCTCTGGTCACGGCGCCATCCCACAAAATGGCATGGCCCAACCCAGCGCCGGATGCTTCTGCTCGCCGCACCAACGCTTGTCGCCGCCCCCCTCCTTTACTTCCTGTTGCCTCACATCACCGCCATGGAATTGTCCGAATGGATGCGTGCGTATGGCCTGACGGGCATGGCGTTGGTGATCATGATCCCCTACTTCGGTCTGCTGCATCCGATTATCGAACAGGTCTATTGGAGCCCGCTTCGTGACCAAACACCCCTCGCCCACCCCTGCTTCGCAGGCTATCACGTGCTCGTTTTGAGTACGCTTCTGACACCCCTATGGACCGTGCTCTGTTTCGTCCTTCTCATCGCCGCCTCCGTATTGTGGCAATACCTGCAGAAACAGACACGCAGCCTTTGGGTGCCCATCGTATCTCACGTTCTCGCCGACCTAAGCATAATACTCGTCGCCGCGTGGCTCTGCCTACAGGGCTAGTGTACGTCGGCGGTCAACGGTCGCACGCTTCGCGTTAGCTCTTCAGGAATTTCGTCACGCGTCCGCCGACGATCCACTCCACGATGTAGATGTTGCCATCCGCATCGATAGCACCGCCATGCGGACTGTTCAACCGACCGGGTTGCACCCAATCGGTTCCGGCGAGGTTCGGCCAGCCTTCCGGGGCAATGGGCGGCCACCAACGGCCATCCGCTTTGGGCGAAATGTGCGCATTGGCACCGACCTCTTCGAGGACCTCAAACGTATTCGCATCGAGAATCTTTGCACCCGTAAACAGTTCCGGCACGAGCACAGTGTCGCCTCGAAAATCGAAACAACAGGGTGAGTGACAGTTCATGCTCGATCGCAGAAAGCGACCATCCCCATCAAAGATTTGAATACGGTGATTCGCCCTGTCTGTGATCCACAATTCGACAGCGTCGCCAACGGTGCGGAAGCACAGGCCATGCGGTTCGCGAAATTCCCCAGCCTCCTCGCTGCCACGCAGCGTTTCCATGTATGCCCCATCTTTGGCGTAACGATGTACAAAGTTTGAGCCATAGCCGTTGGCCACCCAGACCTCACCATTGAGTGGGTTTTCAGCGGCCCAAGTTGGAATATAGGCCAGCGGTTTTTCTCCCTGATACTCAGGTATGTCAGGCTTGTCGATCGTCATGACCGTTTCACCACTCAGCGTCGTCTTGGCAACTTCCGTGGAGCCCACATCGACCAACCACAGAAACGCTTCCCCACCCTGTTCAATACGTGTCAGGCCGTGCGCTCCTAGCCAACGGTCACCGCCAACGGCGCTGATGAGTTGACCGTCCGGGTCATAGGTCAGCAGCCCATTGTGCGCCTGGTGAAAGATGACCACGTTACCCTCGCTTGTGACCGTCACGGCATGCGTGCGACCATTGGTACGGGCGCTTTCTGAATCCGGAATGCGAATCCAATTGTCAACAAACGTATAAGCCATGCGTAGTCTCCATGTGGGTTTACGAAAAGGGTTCACGGGACAAGGACAGACCGGAATGGCACTAGTTTACGGGGTTCCAGCATGGTACAGCCTCATTTTCAATATCCAACAGCCAA
>JAPKCZ010000494.1 GCA_028822745.1 Kiritimatiellia bacterium
CTTGTCTAGAAAGCCCAGAATACTGGTTGTTGAAGATGATCCAGATGGATGTCGCTCGGTGCAGGAGGCTATCGAGGATCTTGATTTTGATGTGGTCTCGACGATGACCGGTCAGGCCGGCGTGGACGCGTTTAGTAACGGGCGCTTCGATGTGGTCATTACGGATTTGGCTTTGCCTGATATTGATGGCATCGAAGTGATGAACAAAATTCACGAACGTGCTGATTCTGTTCCAATCTTGATCATGACGGCCTTTGGAACGGTTTCCTCTGCGGTCGATGCCATGCGCAACGGCGCTTACGATTACATCACTAAGCCGTTGGATCTCGTTGAATTGCAGTCCCGCGTGGGGCGCGCTGTGGAGATTGGGCGATTACGTGCGGAGGTGCAGCACCTGCATGACGCCGTGAAGGAAAAGCACGGATTACGGTCCATGGTGGCCGGTTCGCCTGCAATGCAGGAGCTCAGTCGGCAGATTCTGGCGCTTGCCGATACCAGTGCCACGGTGCTGGTGCAGGGCGAAAGTGGTACAGGTAAAGAATTGGTGGCGCGCGCACTGCACGCCGAAGGCGGCCGAGCGCACGGGCCTTTCGTCGCGGTGAATTGTGGGGCGTTTGCGGATTCGCTTCTGGAGTCGGAGCTGTTCGGGCACGAAAAGGGTGCCTTTACGGGCGCGAGTGAGCGGCGCAAAGGCGCTTTCGAACGTGCCGATGGTGGGACGCTGTTTCTGGACGAGGTCGGAACGGCGCCAGCTTCCGTGCAGATAAAATTGCTGCGGGTTTTGGAGGAGCGTGAGCTGATGCGTGTGGGCGGACAGCAATCCATCTCCGTTGATGTTCGCGTGATTTCTGCATCAAACCAAGACCTGCGTGACATGGTTTCCGATGGCAGTTTTCGTGAGGACCTACTCTATCGTCTCAATGTTGTGACGCTCGAATTGCCGCCGCTGCGTGAGCGTCGCGACGACATTCCCGAGATGATTGATCGCTTCGTGCGGCTGGCGGAAAAGACGCACGGTCGGCCGGTGACTGGGGTTGACCCTGCGTGCTACGACATGCTGAAAGCGCGGGAATGGCCGGGCAATGTGCGCCAGTTGCGCAATGTCATCGAAGCGTCAGTCGTCATGATGCGCGGACCGCGCCTGGTGCCTGATGATTTACGCTTAAGTGACACATCGCGCAGGGAAGAGGGCGGGGGATTTGTGCCTCCAGAGGACATGAGTCTGGCGATGATGGAAAAAGAAATCCTAACTCAGATGCTCCGACGCTATTCGGGGAACCGTACGCTTGTCGCTGACAAGTTGGGTATCTCGCGTCGAACGATACAGCGAAAAATTAAGGATTTCGAACTGCCTTTCTAGTCTTGGTGGCCCCTGAGGAAGAGTGTTACTGCCCGCTACGCTTGAGACTCGGAGGCGCGGTGTCAATTCGGGCCGTGCCGATGCGCTCTCCCATGATGATGCTGGTCTCTAGGCCATGGGTTGTGATTTCGAGGAGATCGGCGTCGATATGGATCTTCTCCTTTTCGAAAAGTAGCACGACCGTCGAGCCGCCGAATTCAAAATAGCCCTTTTCTGTGACCTTTTCGACAGTGTTTCCTGTGGCGGTCTGAATGATTCTGCCGACCATGGTGGCGCCAACTTCGACCATCACCACATCGCCGAAGCGCACGCTCTGGATGACGGTGTATTCCCGTTTGTTCATGCAGAAGATTTTGGACATTTTTCCGAGCGCAATCGGGCTGACCGAATAGTAGTCGCCTTTGATTTTTGTCGTTTCAGAAACGCTTCCGCCGACAGGGAAGTGGAAGCGGTGATAGTCGGTTGGTGCCAGGCGGGTGACGATGACGCTGCCGTCTGCAAAGCGGTCCGAAAGCTCGCGGTCGTTTAGGAAAGCGTGGACATCAAACCGTGAGCCTTTCACGGGAAAGTCGCCTCCGCGAATATCGGCCCACGCGAGTACCTTGCCGTCGGCCGGTGAAGCGACAACGTTCACGTTCGTGTTGATCGGGCGCGCTTCAGCGGTTAATTCGCGTGTGAAAAAATCGTTAAACGAGGCGAACTCTTGTTTGCGCGCGATGCTTAGGTCGATATCAAAGTCCTGTACGAACGCCTCGATTTTGTCTGCTGAGCTCGGGCTATCCATGCGTTGCCCGTAGAAGGAAGAGACCGCTTTTCGCTTAACCAGTGCCCATAGTGTGATTTCGCCAACAGGGTTGCCGTACAGCCAGCCCAGCCATTTTTCGCCCGCCACCTTTTCGGTTTCGATCTCGCCCGTGCTGCGATTTACAAACCGGATTGGGGTGTGGTTTTTCGCTGAATTCATGGCGACGACCATAGTCGCCGTGACAATCGCCCGCAAGTAGCGGCTTTAGACATGGAGCTGCCCTTTTCGTTGTTGCGCGAGTCCTTGCTGGGACAATATGGCTCTAGTTGCGATTCGTGAAGCGACAAGGTGGCTCAGATATTTGGTTTAGTATCTTCTGTAAATTGATTATTATTAGGATGTTACGTAAAATCATGATGATTGGTATGCGAAATGCAGTATATCAAACCGTATTTCTGAAAAGCGAAATGAAGGAGTCTGAAAATGAATACTACAAAATTGACCCAAAAGGCACAGGAGGCGGTGCAGGCGGCACAGGCGACAAGTGTACG
>JAPKCZ010000495.1 GCA_028822745.1 Kiritimatiellia bacterium
AATGACATGAACAGGATTTGTTTTCTGGAACAGCCGGACAGGCCAGAAATCGGGCGGGACGCCCGATTTTTGAGAGGTTGGCGCTACTAAACGAACCCTGTAAAGACCCACCAGCGCACGTATCAGGCGCATAGCGCGGCAAGCATCTCAATCACGTCCTGCTCAGTCGGGAGTCGCGGATTCGCCTTGGTGGAACCCGAGGCAAGTGTTTCAGCAACGACAGCGTCGATATCATCGATAGCTTTCCCAGCAAACGGCGACGCCAAGCCAAGCCGAATAAGCGCATCTTCAGTCACGTCCAGAATGTCGCCGCCCAGCACACCGGAAAGCACGTCGAATTTCGCAGAGGCAGCCTCGCGATTGAAACGAATGACCGCGGGCAGGCAAACGCCGCAGACCAGTCCGTGCGGTGCATGAAATCGATATCCCAAAGGATGCGCAAGTCCGTGCACGAGTCCCAGACGCGCGTGCGACAAGGCCAATCCAGCCATGTAGCTACCTTGCAACAGTTCGAGATAGGCCTCATCAGGTGCATCGCGGTCCTCGGCGATGCGCATCAGATTTCGAAACACGGTGGCCGCCCCTCGGAGCGCAAGGTCGTCCGAAAAATCAGTCGCACCACGACTGACGTAAGCTTCCACGGCTTGCGTGAAGGCATCCATGCCCGATGCGGCCAGAACATGCTGAGGACAACTGCGCAGCAGTATCGGATCCAAGACCACCAGTCGGGGCAAATGTGACGGATCGCGAATGGACTTCTTGATGCCGAGTGCCGTGTCGCTCAATACAGAAACATAGGTCGCTTCCGAGCCGGTGCCGGCGGTGGTCGGCACAGCCACAAAGGGGCAGTTCGATACCGGCAACGGCGCCCCACCGTGGTACGCCTCCACGCTCAAGGGTGCGTCGATCAGGCCCGCCGATGCTTTGGCGAGATCCATCACACTGCCACCGCCAACGGCCACGACGCAGTCCGGCTTAAACGCACGTAAGGCGGCGACGCATTTCGTCACCTCGTCAAGCGTCGGTTCGGTGCCGGCATGACAGTAAACGCCCGCGCTAGAACGGTCAGATAAGCCATCTAGAATGCGATCGAGATGGCCGTTTGTCGTAAGCGAGCGACCGTGCACGAGCATGATGCGCGAACCGAACGGTGAAAGCAGATCGGACATTGCGCCAGAGCGGCCTGCACCGGAAATCGTTTGCGGCGGAACGTTGAGCGTGGGTGGCAACAGAATTGGGGACGTCACGAAACTCCTTTGAAATAGTCGTGGGCATTTACGATACGGAAACCTGTGGGTCTAGCCTGCGTAGGCACACACTCATTCACAAACTCCCCCACCCACCCCCAGCTCGTCCTGCTCAGGCACCTTTCTTCGCCACAATGTCGCGAAGCGCTTCCATTTTGCAACGCGCACCTGTGCGGACAGGCACTTTGGACACTGGATTCGCGATCAAATCACTGACGCTCCATTTTGACAGCGTGTCAATTGTCACAGTATGCACTTCGCGCATGGCCATGTGAAAAGCGCAAACAGGCTCAGGATGATGTTCCGTTTGCGCACAGTAGTTACCCGTGATCAAGCCTTGCAGTGCCTGCACAATGTCGAGAAACGAAATGGCGTCAGGTGTTCGCGCCAGGGTGACCCCCCCATGGACACCACGATGCGCCACCAATAGGTTCGCTTTGACCAATTGGCCCGTAATCTTCGACAGATAACTAGGCGACTGTCCCAACTCCTGCGCGATGCGTTTCGGCGAAATCGGATCTTCTGAGTCAAGCACTGACAAATAGATCAGGGTTTGAATACCCACTTCGGATGTTTTAGTCAGCATATACGTAAGCCTCTTAATTGGTCGCCTGCGGCGGTCATCCCCCGCTTTCTTCCTCGTTTACACAGTATCCCGCGAGATGACGTCAAAAGCAACAATAAACAACTATATCATATACGCCTTGTATCATTTAAGTCGTCACCCCGTGCACCGTCGATATACAACCTGAAACAGGGACAGGCCATGGCTGGCTTATGGACAGCTTCGGGGAGATCAAGGCGCAGCTCACCAGGACAGGAACGGCGGTCGACGATTTCGACCTCCTGATTGGATGCACCGCCATGGCCCTTAACTACACGGTCGTCACAAACAACACGAAGCACTACGAGAAGACCCCCGGGCTCAACGTCGTGAACTGGGCCTTACCGGAATCGATGCAAGCACGGCATCCCCATTACCCTCTCCCCTTTTGGGCATTCTGAGCCTTTTCGCGGCCACACTCACACACCCACACGCGAAGCGCGCCCGTCTTCAGCGCGGCGACAACTCTGCAAAGGTCGCGGCGAACGCTTCGATCACGTCGCTGGTGTTCATGCCCGTCTGGGAACTGCTCCACGCCACGCGATCACCTGCGCGACCATGCAGATATACCGCCAGACAGGCCGCGTCATGCGTGTTCATCCCCTGCGCCACAAGGCCACCCAAAAGTCCAGCCAAAGCATCCCCCATGCCGCCACGCGCCATGCCGGGGTTTCCGGTTAGGTTCACAGCGTTGACCTTGCCTGCACTGGCAACGATCGTCCCCGCCCCTTTTAGAACAACGCTCGCCTTCCAGCGGGACGAAGCCGCCTCTGCGCACTCGAAACGGCGCGCCTGTACATCGTC
>JAPKCZ010000496.1 GCA_028822745.1 Kiritimatiellia bacterium
TCAACAATTTCTAAAAATACACCGGCCACAGGTTCCGGGCTTTCCGTCGCGATAATCTTCAAGCATTCACCTACTGGCAAACCCGATTTTATGCCGCGGACAATGATGTCCACTGCATTGGCGAAATCCTTCGTGAATTTGTTAACACGGCTCTTTTTCAAATAGAACAGCACATAACGAGGTAAGCCAAAACCGACGGTGATGGAGACGGGCAGGATGCCCAAAAGGTGATATCCCATCGTCATGTAAAGGATAGCCGTCACTACGGATAAACCGGCGCATAACAGGAAATAATTGCGAAGTGTCATGCGCAATCCAGCCTGACGCAGGGTTACGCGCATATTTACGGCGAAAGATTTTTTGGTCTTTGCATCTTCCAGTTGCCGCAGGCGGGACTGGATATCCCGTCTGCGGCGGCTGTCAGCACCAATGCCGCGTGTCGCTTCTGCCCCGCTGACATTGCCAGAAGCGACGGATATACGTTGCTTTAAATTCGCCCGGGCCTTGATCTGCGGCAAAATAAGCGAGAAGGTCACCGCTATCACTGATACAAAGACGGCACCGGCAACGAGAAACAGAAGAATGCCAAGGTTCATGTTGCCTCCTAAACTATGCTGGGACGACAGGCATTGGTTTTCAGTCTCGAACTACATGCCCAGCGCTTCAAATAGGTCTTGTTCTCGGCCGAAATATTTCGCCTGGTCAAAAAATAATGGGCGCAGACCCGTCGGTTTATGTTCACCAACTAATTTACCATTGTCGTCTTCTCCCTGAATTTCGTAAACGTATAGGTCTTGCAGCGTGATCACATCACCTTCCATGCCTTGGATTTCGGTAATATGAGTAATTTTCCGGCTGCCATCGCGCAGGCGGGCTGCCTGTACTATCACATTTATGGCCCCGGCGATTTGTTCGCGCACGACTTTGGCTGGAAAATTAAAACCACCCATAGCAATCATATTTTCCAGGCGGCTGATCGCCTCGCGTGGATTGTTAGCGTGAATAGTACCCATGGAACCGTCATGCCCCGTGTTCATTGCTTGTAGCAGATCAAAGGCTTCCGCTCCGCGCACCTCGCCAACTATTATACGTTCCGGGCGCATACGCAGGCAGTTCTTGACCAGATCACGCATGGTGATTTCACCGGCTCCTTCAAGATTAGGCGGCCGTGTTTCAAGACGTACGACATGAGGTTGCTGCAATTGCAGCTCTGCTGTGTCCTCGCAGGTAACGGTCCTCTCACCTTCTTCGATGAAGGCGGTTAAGGCGTTCAGCAACGTCGTCTTGCCCGAACCCGTGCCACCCGCAACCAGGATGTTCAGACGGCAAGCGCCAATGACGTTCAGCAATTTTGCCCCCATTGGCGAGATCGAGCCAAACTCGACCAAGTCCTGTAGGCGCAATTTATCTTTTTTAAATTTCCGGATTGTAAGGCTGGCGCCGTCAATTGATAAAGGCGGGGCAATTACGTTGACGCGGC
This sequence comes from Kiritimatiellia bacterium, assembly GCA_028822745.1. GTDB lineage: Bacteria > Verrucomicrobiota > Kiritimatiellia > UBA8416 > JAIOPI01 > JAPKCZ01. Next base: position 1,481 of record JAPKCZ010000496.1, read on the forward strand.
TACCGTCCATCAGCCGGGCATCGCAAATTGGGCTAGCTTCATCCACCCGTCGCCCAACTGCTGAAACGATACGCTGGCAAATATTCATCAATTGTGCATTGTCACGAAAACGAATATTGGTCAATTCAATTTGACCATTAACTTCGATATAGATTTTTTCCGCCCCGTTGACCATGATATCGTCGATATCGTCACGCTCCAGTAATGGTTCCAGTGGACCCAAACCTAAAACATCGTTGCAGATATCAGTAATCAGCTCCTGTTGCTCTGCACTTGATAGCACCATCGCCTTCAACGCGATAATCTCACCGATTATATCGGTAATTTCCTCGCGTACTTGGGCCGCATCTAGTTTTCCCAATTCGGTCAGATCGACGGCCTCAACCAGGGAGGTGAATATTGTCTGCTTGGTTTCGTTGTGGCGGTCTTGCTCATCGCGAAACAGCTCGCTATGGCCAGGCGTGGGCTTCTCTTGAGGTGATTGACTTGGTAGATCCGGGCGAACGGATGGCGGCAATGGCTGGCCTGATCCAACGGCTCCAGGAGTGACGGCCTGGGCTATTGTCAACGCCTCCTCGGGGAGTTCTGGTTTCTCCGCCGGGGCATCTGCCGCGCCACCTTGTGTGGGGGCTTTTGATTTAGCTTCCGGTCCGCCGGCTCGTTTGCCAAACATATTTATGTTGCCTTGGCTGTTGAATTTTTCATCAAACCTAATTGACTTAGTAGATTTTTCTTAACCTTTTGTCCCGTTTGCCGTCCACCCACGAGTATGGCCAATTTGCGCAGTGCTTCGACCGATTTGTGCTTGCGATTTACTTGACCCAACATCTGGCCATTGTTGGACGCGGTGCCGAATAATTCGGGTGCATGCGGTATGATCGCGTCCGGCTTCATCTCCACCGCGGTTTCAAAATCCTTCGGAGATAGTTCGGTCTTTTTGGAAGCGCCGCGACGGTTCAGGACCATATGAACAGGTGAGGTGGCGCCCCGCTGTTGACGCAGGTGGTCGACCAGGTTCTTCGTATCCCGCAAACCCGACAGATCAAGAACACCCACTACTACCGTTTCATCTGCCTCGAGGAGAATTTGTTGCACCCAAGGGGTCCACCGGTGTGGCAGGTCTAAGATGACAAATGATGAACGTCGGCGCAACAAATCCAACAAACGATCCAAG
>JAPKCZ010000497.1 GCA_028822745.1 Kiritimatiellia bacterium
ATTCGATTTCGGGACGTCGGCGGACAACTGCTTCGTGCTGTCACCGGCCGGTGCATCCGGCAAGCCAGAACTTGTGGTGACGGTCGACGGCAAGACGGATCGCGTCGTAGCCGATGCTGCCCTGCCCCAGGACACGTGGGTTGACTGCCGCGTCGAGATCGACGGCAAGACGATCGCGCTGTGGATCGACGGCCGCAAATCCGCACAGAAGAAATCGGAGTTCCGTGCGACTCACGCGTATCCGCCGGGGCGCGAGAAGCGCAACATCGTTGCCGCCGCACGCGGCGCGCGCCGCCACGTCAAGGGAACCGTCGACTATCTGCGCGTCTGGCACACGGTGTATGACGATTTCGCCAAGGCCCCACCGCCTCTGCGCCACGCCCCACGCCGAGTGGACCGGTCGTTCATCGAGACCTGTAAGATAGAATACGGCGGTGCTGCTGATGCCAGCAAACTCCGAGATGCACTAATACAGCAGGCCATGGACAAGCTGCCGATGGGTCTCGGGCTCTACAACGAGACGGGGAAGAAGACCGTGGAGATGGTCAAGGCCATCGAGGATCAACCATCCCCTGCGCGGACGCTTGCTGAGGAGGAGCTGGCGACGTGCAAGGAAGCGTTGGCCCAGCGCACGACGGAACTCCAGGCCGTCTTCGCGAAACTGCCGGAGACGATCGAGAAGAACGCCAAGCGCAAGGAGCATCAGGACAAGCAGCGCGAATGGGAGTCGGCCCGCAACACCAAGCAGAAGGAGCTGCAAGACACGTGCAGGGCTGACAACAAGGATTTCTTCGAGCAGAAGAAGGCGGACGTCGCCCAGGCGCGTGAGGAAACGAAGCAGGCGGACGCAGACGTGCGTCGCATCGAGCAGTCTTTCGAGGCCATGCCGGAAATAGCCGCTCTCAAGACGCCCGCTCAACGCAACGTCAAAATCGCCGAACTGAAGACAACCAGCGTGCCATATGCCGCCGCTCGCAGCGCGGCGATGCAGGCCCGTGAGAAGGTCCGTCAAGCTGACGCGGCCATGCGTAAGAAGCTCGATGCCGCTATCAAGGATGTCCCGGAGCTGGCCAGGATCAATGCAGAGATGCACGCCGCGAGAACCCTGGTCAGGACGGTATCACCGAATTCAGGACGATACATTGAGGGTCACACCAAGGCGTTGAGCACGAAGGTCAGGATAGCCGAGAGGAAGCTGGCTGGCGTTGTGAAAGCAAACATCGCCGCCCAGGCGCCGGAACATAACTGGCTGCACAACATGACCTGGACCGTGAACAACAGGCACTACAATCACCCGTACAAGGACTACATCAAGAATGAGGTCGTCAAGAAGCTCGGCATCACGATCCGGCTCTGCGACGAGGATTTCAATGGGCTGGAGTCCATTCTCGATAAGCAGACTGACGCCAAGTGGCACACCCGCTGCGATTGGGAATGGCGCCTGCCCAAGGAAGTCGACGGCTCCATAGAGAAATCACCTGCCATCCAGCAGTGGGTGAAGCGCGCGCGGGGCGAGTAGACTGCACAAATGTGTGTGGGTGTGTGAGTATGTGGGAGGGGACAGCGCAGAATTGACCCCAGCTGTGGAATGGACTTGCGCATCCCACACACTCACATTCCCACACACCTTTCTTGCAACAACAGCTGATACCTCCTATATTCCCTATTTAGCATGCCATGCGTCATTTTCAATCAATAGAGGACATTCACGTCATGAGCAAACGAAGACAGAAATATGCAATTGTGGGACTGGGCGGTCGCTCTGAAATGTACCAGTCAAGCGTGCTGAAACAATACGCGCACAACTGCACGCTTGTCGGGCTTTGCGATAAGAACAAAGGTCGTCTTGCACTACGGGTGGCGCAAGCGAAAACGGCAGGCGCGGATCTACCAGGCTACAGCGACCGCCAGTTCGACCGCATGATCAAGGAGACCAGGCCCGACTGCGTTATCGTCTGCACGAAGGATAGCGTTCATCACAAATACATCGTGCGCGCCATGGAACTGGGCTGCAACGTGATCAGCGAGAAGCCGATGACCACTGACGAGAAGAAGTGTCAACAGATCATCGATACGCAAAAGAAGACGGGCAAGAAGCTGACCGTCACGTTCAACTATCGCTATGCACCGCCGCGCACCCAGGTGAAAGACCTGTTGATGTCGGGTGTGATCGGCGACGTACAGTCCGTAGACTTCCACTGGATGCTCGATGTACACCATGGCGCCGATTACTATCGGCGCTGGCATCGTAACAAGCGCAATTCCGGCGGCCTGATGGTCCACAAGGCAACCCACCACTTCGACCTCGTCAACTGGTGGTTGGACTCCGTTCCGGAGCGTGTCTTTGCTTCCGGCCACCGGAGCTTCTATGTACCACAGACCGCGCGTGAACTCGGCCTGACACGACATGCGGAGCGTTGTCAGGACTGCCGCCATATCAAGAAATGCCCCTTTTCGCTGGATATGAAGAAACACAAGGGCATGAAGGCGCTCTACCTCGATTGCGAGAAACATGACGGTTACTACCGCGACAAATGTGTGTTCAGCGCGGACATCGATATCGAAGACTGCATGAACGTGGTGGTCGACTATGTCAACGGCGTAAAGATGAGCTATTCGCTTAACAGCTTCATGCCGTGGGAAGGCTACCA
>JAPKCZ010000498.1 GCA_028822745.1 Kiritimatiellia bacterium
TTTCAACCCTCTTCATCAGCATGGCCGGTGGATTGATGCTTGGCGTGGGCGTGTTGGTCCTGCTGTGGCGGGAGCACCCCTGTGTCGGGGCGGTCATGACGGTCTTCGCAATCGGGTGCACGCTCGTTCTTTTTCGAATCCGTCATCTGGGCGAAAGCAAGGCCGTGGAGCAGCGCGAGGTCAGTTCGCGGCTGTTTGGATTTCTGGAAGAGCGACTTGCAGGCATTGAGGACATTCGCGCTAACGGTGCGGGCGCGTACATCATGGACGGATTCCTGCGCACGAATCATCGCTTTTTTCATGTCACGCGCATCGCCTGGATACTGCGTTCGGCGATCTACGTGATCGCGCTGCTGTTGTTCGTGTGTGGCGACATCCTTTCGCTGGGGCTCGGCGCCTGGTTTCAAGCGCAGGGCCTCATCACCGTGGGTACGGTCATCCTTATGTTTCGCTACACTGCGATGTTGCGCGGCCCAATCGAGATGGTGACACGTCAAATTCAGGATCTCCAACGCGCCGCAGCAAGCTTACAACGGATCAATGAAATGCTCTCCGCGAAGAGTGCGATCGTTGAGGGCGCGGGCGTGACATGGTCCAAAGGTGCCCCCGCGTTGAATGTGTCGAATTTGACGTTTGCCTATTCCCCCGGAAATCCCGTGTTGCGCGACGTGTGCTTCAGTATCGCCCCAGGGAAGCACTTGGGGCTGCTTGGTCGAACCGGCAGTGGCAAGACAACGCTAACGCGGCTGATGAGCCGTTTATACGACCCGCAAGAGGGTTCCATTGTACTGGGTGGGCACGATGTTCGCGACGCGCGGCTGCCCGAGTTGCGTCGCCACATCGGCGTCGTCACGCAGAGCGTTCACATCTTCAACGCGAGCGTACGCGACAATCTAAGTCTGTTTGACGCAGACGTTCCTGATGCCCATATCCGAGACGTCCTGGAGCAGTTGGGGCTGGCATCATGGCTGGCTGGGTTCAACAAGGGCCTAGATACCGTGCTGGACGGCGGCGGGCGCGGCCTCTCATCGGGTGAGGCCCAATTGCTGGCTCTGGTGCGTGTGTTTCTGCTCGATCCCGCACTTGTTATTCTGGATGAACCCTCGTCGCGACTGGACCCGCATACGGAAGCGCTGTTGCAGCAGGCCATGCGTGCGTTGTTGCATGATCGTACCGCCATTATCATTGCGCATCGCCTGGCGACTGTACGCCACGTCGACGACATTCTGATTCTGCACGAAGGATCCGTTGTCGAACACGGTAAGCGTGAGACGCTAGAGCGCGACCCGAACTCGCGCTTTGCGCATCTGCTCAAAAGTGGCCTGGAGGCGGACCTGATATGAAGACACTACGACTCATCTGGGGCCTCATCAAGTTTCAGCCACGTTTGCATCTGGCAAACACCCTTGTCTGGTGTGTGCTGCATACCTTGCCACTTATCGTCGGGTTGTTGATGCGGGACTTTTTTGACAGTTTCTCAGATGGTGCCGCGGCCGGACTGAACGTGTGGACGGTGCTGGCGTTTCTTGCGGCGACCCAAATCGCGCGCATCGGCACGCACATGCTTGCGATGTGGTTATGGTTTACGCAAGAACTGTCGAGCTGTGCCTTGCTCCGGCACAACATGCTGTCCTGGATCATGCAGGGGCCGGGCCATCGCCGTTTGCCTCAGACAAGCGGCGAAGCGATCAGCCGGTTTCGCTCCGACGTGCGTGATGCCGTGTTTTATCTCGAGCGTAGCGTTGAGATCGTCGGCCAGGTTATTTTCGTGGTCGTCGCCTTCTGTATCATGTTCCGGATTGATTCCAATATTACGCTGGCCGTTATTGTCCCCGTCCTCCTGGTGATGTCTGTCACCGGGCGGCTCAGTAAGCGCATCCGCGAGTTGCGACTGAAGAGTCGTCGGGCCGCCGGTCAGGTGACGTCGTTCATTGGCGAGGTGGCAGACGCGATGCAATCGCTGAAATCGGCCGCGGCAGAGCCTTCGGTGATGCGCCGTTTTTCGAAACTGAATGAAGACCGGCGCCACGCCGCGGTTAAGGATGTGATCCTGGGCGAGGTCCTGCGTTCGGTTAATGCGAACATGGTTAATCTGAGTGTCGGTGTTGTTCTGATTTTGGCCGCAGGCGCCATACGCGACGGACGTTTTTCGGTGGGTGACTTCGCGCTCTTCGCGGCCTACTTGCCGCCGTTGACCGGCGCCGTGGCGCTGGTTGGCCAGATCATGGCGCAACACCCGCGTACGACCGTCGGGCGCCAACGCATGGAAGGTGTCGTCAAAGGCTCGCCCGAAGGCACACTCACACAGGCGGCGGATCTACATCTTGACGGAAACTTTCCGCCACTACCTGAACCCCCTCAGAACGAACACGCCTTGGATACCTTTGAAGTGCGCGACTTGAGCTACACATACCCTAGTACGGATCGCGGAATTCGCGACATTGGTTTGAATATTCGCGGTGGTAGCCTGACGGTTGTCACTGGCCGCGTCGGATCCGGCAAAACGACGCTGCTGCGCTGTCTGCTGGGATTGCTTCCACGGGATAGCGGTGCCTTAACCTGGAATCGTGTGCCCATTGAAAACCCAGCCGATTTCATGGTGCCACCACGCGCGGCTTATACCGCGCAAGTGCCGGTACTGTTCAGT
>JAPKCZ010000499.1 GCA_028822745.1 Kiritimatiellia bacterium
TCCAAGAAGGAGTATCCGCCGGTCACAGTCAAACCATCAATGCTGTTCGGTGCCCAGATAAATTCGCCCTCAATGCCTTTGACTTCGGCATCGGCAGCGTTATCCGAGAAGAACAGGTTAACGATGCTGGTGTCAAAGATCGTCGTTTGCATGTCCTTGATTTCCATGAGGAACACATTACCGTTCAACCGCAACTGACCATCGAGCAAATCGACTTTCCAGCCAATTTCGACGTTGGTCAACTCGTCTGAAGTCAGGTCATAGGGAACCGTGAAATTCCCCTGGGGATTGGGCGTACCTCCGGGTCTGTTGAGCAGACCAGTACGAAATCCCTCTGAAACCGTAATGTAGTACAACTGATTGTCGTCCGGCGTCCAGGAGAGGTTGATCTTGCCGATTACGCCATCGTCTTCAGCAACCTCAGGGGCACGGACACCGCCGATGACTCTCGAGTCGGTACCTGGCGTAAGGTCTGCTTCCGTGAATACTTGCTGCGGTGAGGCGCAGCTAAAAATATTAGTGAACTGTCCATCCCCGTCATACAAATCACTGATGTTTGTGCCAAACGCGTTGGCGTCGTTGTTGCCAAAAAACCCCAGAGAGTTACAAAAGGAACTGTTAGCACTTCCTTCCATATCGACTTCATAGTCGTAATATCGAGCACCGAGCGTTACCGCGAACTGCTCACTGATATCAACCGTGATCTCGCCAAATATTCCGTAATTTTCATCGGTTCGATGAATGTCATTTCGAAACGCAGTATTTTTAGGATAGGCTCCTTCCAAGGACTTCCATGCGGTGGGTTGTGAGAAATTATCGGCAAATCCGGCAACCCCGGCAAAAAGTACATCCTGGCTCATATAGCGAAAATCGACCCGCTCCTCTAGATCCATATCACTGTAGAACGCGCCAAAAGTAGCCCGCCACCGATTGGTCGCATCCGTTGAAAACCGGATCTCGTGTGTCTGGACCTGAAGCTCGGCATGCACAGGAACATGGGCGTTCGGTGCGTAACAGGTTGAACCCGCCAAGGCATCGCCATCGTAGGCGCCAGAATAGACCACATAGTCACACTTGTAGTAAGGCATGTACTGGCCGACGAACAGGTATGAGGTGTCGTCAATGACCTGGTCCATCTCACGGTCGGTAAACGCCCCTGTGTAGACCACATCCAGATTCGCGATCCGGCCGGTGAGCGTCCATGCAATATTGTCGAACTCGTCGTCGTTAGATTCTTTAATGTAACGCTGAGCTTCATAGTCGCCCAGATTCGGATCGGCAAAAAAGGCTCCGTCGGTTTCCAGTTCCTGATGCATATATGACACCAGCAGGTTCCAGTCATCATTAATATCATAGAGTCCGCTGATACGGGCGCCGCCATAAGTGGCGTCATTGAAATCGTCTTCGACGAAGTCAGTATTGTCAGCGACCCTGAAGTCGACCTGGCTCAGGTCCTTGCCAGCACCGAAGCCGGCACGAAACCCGTTTACGGGTACACCGTTGGCACGGATGGTTCCCTCCGGGCGAAACCGTGCACTTTGGCTCATATCAAGCGTACCGTGTACGTTATCAATGTAACCACCCTTGTCATCGAAAAACACGACCCCTCGTACTGTCAGCTTGTCAGAGACCGGCACATTCATCATGGCTTCAACTTTATGGCTCGGCTCACCATCTTTGGTAAATGAACTTTCCAGTTTGAAACTGCCGTATTTATCAGACGGGTCCGGCTTGTTTGTAATAATTCTCACCGTGCCAGCCTGAGAGCTGGCACCAAAGAGAGTCCCCTGGGGTCCGGCAAGCACCTCAATGCGATTGACGTCCGCGGCGTAGACATCCAGGTTTCGACCAGGTTGGCCTAGCGGCTGTTCATCCAGATAGAAAGCGACGTTGGGCGACAGCCCCGCTACGCCGGCCACCGAAAGCGTTGGTGTTGTTGAGGCTACACCGCGTATGTAGACCGTGCGGTTGCCCGGACCATTGCCGCCCGCGGTCACACCAGGCAACTGAAGAAGGTAATCCTCGAAGTTGGTGACACCCAATTCGTCCAGTTTGCGCTCGTCCATCGCTTGTACAGCAACAGAGATGTCCTGCATGCTCTCTGCACGCTTAGTTGCGGTAACGACGATTTCTTCAATTTCCGCATACGCTGGTGATACGGCGATGCCATTGGCCAGAATTGCTGTTGCCACAGCCGAGCTGAGCTTTGTTCTGCGATTCATATTTCCCCCATGGATCTAGTTGAGTTATCCCAGATATGTGTACATTTTTGCGTCACACGATACGGAATGGTTTAAACAAGAACGGTGTAAATAAGAACGGTGTAAATAAGCACGATCCTGTTTTTTTAGTTACGAGACTTTGTTTTTTATTTTTCTGGATTTAGTATCACTACTGACAAGAATAGCGATTACAGGACAAAATCTCTAGGTCTAAACGACAAAAACATGCACAAAAACGTCATGGCAATTTTACGTGTGTGCAGCCGAAACATAAACGTTTCCCGATATCGACGCCGCCGTGGGCGCGAAGGACCATGGCTCTCAACGTCGAGGGGAGTTGTGTCAGGGCTCTAAAAAAGGCCCTCTACAAGTCCGTTTTCGTCCAGGCCAATATCAAGCGCTGCGGGATGTCGAGGCAGACCGG
>JAPKCZ010000500.1 GCA_028822745.1 Kiritimatiellia bacterium
CCGCAGCTGCTGTTGCTCATCGAGCGTTGGCCGACGCTGGGCCAAGAGATCCAACAGCAGATCATGCTGCGGCTGGAGTGTTAGTGCTGGATGTTGCAATTAGGCAATGCCTTCTTGATGGATCAACTTAAGACCCGACTGGGCTCTCTCGATGTTGACATACTCAAGGCTCTGTTGAATCAATGTTTTCAATCGGCTGAAATTGCACGCGACGGTTTTCGAGCGTCTTACTCAGTTCCACCGCGACTGGCCCTAACTTTTCGGTTGACTCACCAAGGTAGTAGACGATGATCGTCTGGCCATCAAAAAGTTGTTCGGCATCCACGGCTGTGATCGACAGACCTCGCTGAGAAATCAACTCTTCGGAAGCCTTGAGAACTTCCTCGTGCAAATCGCCCAGGTCGACTTCTTGTTGCCTATCTTCATCCGTCGCCACGCGCAATAATTCAGCTGTCGGGCGTTCTTGACTTGAGCGACCCGCGCCATCTTTGGGCGCTTCCAGCAGTTCGGCCAATTCGACACCTCGGTCCGTGTTGACGACCACGCGATCGCCACGGCGACAAGGAACTCGGTTGATGGAGCCAACTCGACCAACATGGCCCAGCGCCCCGTAGCGAACGAGATAACAGTAGATGCCATCGTCGCTATTGCTCCCAACCGTGGTCGCAACATCGATTAGCACGTCGTTGCCTTCGACGTGTACGGGATAACACCGCAGATCAGGACCGTCTTCCAGGCAATGCCCGCTGGTCACATTGAACCGCCAGCCGTGCCATGGACATGTAATCACAACATCGTTCAACTCGCCCGCACCCACCGGTCCGTCACGATGCGTGCAATGATTGTCGACGGCATAAAGGGTTCCACTCAGATTGAAGATCGCAATCTGGCGGTTTTCAACGGTGTAGAGTTTGCGCGCTCCTGCAGGGAGCTGATCGGTCTGATCGACTCTGATCAGCTGGGACATCACCCATCCTTCTTAGACCATTCGGCCGGTGATGTGCAGTCGTCTTCGCGAGTCCGACCGACAGTCGGCTGAATCACAATCTCCAACCTGGAATGCGATTCACGCAGCGCCGCTTCGACTGCCTGTGGCGAGTCGGCCTGCCCAAAAATGAAGCCAAGATATTGAGAACCCTCCGGAAGAGGAACCAGCCATTGTCCCATGTGTGCTGAGATCGCCACGTCTTCGATCCCGCTCACTGCCTTGGCCTCATCGAGGCCTCGGACTTCGATTAACCGGCCGGCGCGTGCAGTTGGAATCATCATCACGCCTGTTGCCTGCGACTGGCGATTGGGCAGTTCAAAATCTTTCTCAAGCGCGTGCCGAATGATCAACTCTTCCAAGGACATTCCGGTGCCAAACCGGAGCGCGCGAGAGCAAAGACCGCCGATCGAACGGGCATTGACCTCGATCACGACTGGACCATCTTCCGCCAGCCGCAATTCAGCGTGGATAGGTCCTTCCGTGAGGCCCAGTGCTCGGGCCGCTTGCGCGGCACAGCGGGTGATCTCTTCTTGCACTTCTGCGGCCAGCAGCGATGGAGTCACGTAGATGGTCTCTTCAAAGAACGGTCCGTTCAGCGGATCAGGTTTGTCGAACAATGCAAGCATACGAAGCTCACCACGCGTTAGCATTCCTTCCAAGGCAACTTCCGGCCCGCTAATAAATTTCTCAACGAGGAATTGTCTGGACGATTCGGGCGATCCAACTTGTGATTGTGCGCCGTCGTTGCCGCAATTGCCTGAGGCAGGAGGCGCGTCGTCTGCACGCTTCAGGATTATTTCCAGCCGACCGACGGCCTGAATGAACTCCTCGGCCGTATCGACGCGGATTACTCCCTGGCTCCCTGAAAGTGCCAGTGGTTTGATCACACAGGGATACTCGGTCCGATCGGCCAGGGCGCGGCGTTCGTCATCCAGCAAGCAAAGCCTGTACTCCGGTGAAGGTACTCCCGCTTGTTCGAATGCCCGACGCATGCGGTGTTTGTTTTCTGCCTGGGCACTCGACGCGACCGAGTTATGACGTAATCCTAACAACTCGCTAATAGCGGCGCCGACCGCGACTGCCTGGCTGTCGGCAGCTACGACGGCGTCGATTGGATGCTTGGCGGAGAACTCGGCCGCTTGTCGTGCGGCCTGTGCCGGGTCATCAAACCGCAGTGTTAACAGCGCCGTAGGATTCAGCTTGGTGAGCGTATTGGGCTTTTCTGAACCGATCGTTACGTCGACACCTAGCCGCTGTGCCGCGCCGATAAATGCTTCGGTGCGGTAAGTGGTCGTCGGCAAAAGTAACAGGATCCGTGGCATTTTAATTGCCTAGCTCGAAACGGAAGCCAATCGGTCATGGCGCAGGCTCTTGCCTTGCGGGGTCGATTACTATTTCTTCGAAGGCGTATAATAAGGATTGCGACCCGAGGCGTGGTCGGTGACGTCCAGAATGTCACCGACGCCGGCGACGGCTGCACGAATCGAGTTTTCGATTCCGAATTTCAAAGTGACATCGGCTTGCCCGCAACCCTGGCAACCGCCACCCATCTTGATAAACACCTGGTTCTCCTTGACATCAATGAGACTGATGACGCCGCCATGTTCGGCAACCGAAGGATTGATTTCGCTGTCCAGCACGTGCTGCACGC
>JAPKCZ010000501.1 GCA_028822745.1 Kiritimatiellia bacterium
AAGCGTCACCACCCGCTACGCTGGAGACTCGGAGGCACGGAGACGAGTTTAACCACAGAGTTCACAGAGGACGCAGACGGATTCTCGTAATATATATTTCTTCTCTTCCTTGGCGCGGCGTAGCCCGCACGGCGACTTGTCCGCCGTAGCGCGCAGCGCGTAGGAGGAAGACGGCTCTGCGTCCTCTGTGACCTCTGTGGTTAATCCTCTCTTTTTCTTTCCTCCGTGTCTCCGTGTCTCCAGCGTAGCGGGTGGTAAATCTTCGCCTTGGCCTTGCCGAGCACCAGCAGGTTAGCGCCTTGCAATGCGCGCCTGCCTGCAGCACCATAGCGAAAAGAAGGGAAAGATCACAATGTTATCGAACGCGCTTGTCACGGGCACGACTGGCTTCCTTGGTGCGACCATCGCAGAACGCCTTGCCACTGAAATGAAAGTCCACGGCTGCGGCCATACGCAGTCCTTCAACGACACCCGAGTTGACCTGCGCGACCCCGAGGCTGTCAGCGCACTTATTTCGGCGACGGCTCCAGATGTCGTGATCCATTCTGCCGCCTACCGCGACCCCGACTTCTGTGAAAGCAACCCGGCGGAAGCGCGACGTCTCAATGTGGGCTCAGCACAGTCGCTCTGCGATGCCCTGCCACCAGAAACCTACCTTATTTTTATCAGTTCAGACTACGTCTTCGAGGGACAGAACCCACCTCACGATGAAGACGCGCCCCGCAATCCCTGCAGCATTTACGGGCGCACCAAATGCGAAGCAGAAGATATCGTCAGCACGCGCCCCCGCTCCCTCTCCTTACGTATACCCGTCCTGATTGGCGGTGGTGGATCCCCTGAACAGTCCGGTTATGTCGGACAACTCATTCGTTGTGTTTTGGACAAAACACCCGTCACGCAGGATCATCATCATGTGCGTTACCCAACATGGATTGACGATGTAGCTGACGCCGTTTCATTTCTCATTGAGAAACAGCCCTCAGGCGTGATGCACTACAGCGGTGCTGAGCCGTCGACCCGCTATGAGGCTGCTCTGGAAGTTGCCAGGCTTCTCAACACCTCAAGTGCCCACATCTCCCCCTCAGAAGCATCCATACCGCGCGGCGCCGTGCGCCCATGGAATTCCGCACTGTCGACGGAGCGTATCCGAAACCTTGGCTACACACGCTTCACTCCATTCGGGTCTGTCGTACAGCGCATTGCCGATAGCTTCGCGCCCTGAAACGTCGACGCGGCAAGCAGATCTCATTCAGGAGGGGGTGGCCTAAATCGAAAATTTTGCAGCCATGTGCATTCGATCAGTGGCAACAGAACAGATGCCGGTATTGTACCAAAAGAAGACTATCCCCTCACTGGTGACACCGGAAAATCCAATGGGCTTTGCTGCTCTTTCAACGTTTTACTTTGAACGACATGCGTATAGATCATGGTTGTTTTAACGTCCGAATGCCCAAGCATCACTTGAATCGTGCGGATATCATAATTGGCCTGTAACAGATGTGTTGCGAAGCTATGGCGAAAGGTGTGTGAGGTGACCCGCTTCGGCAGCTTTGCTTTTAGAACCGCCTTGCGCAGAGCTTTTTGATATTGGGTTTCATGCATATGATAGCGACGATATTCCCCGGATTCCGGAACAAGCGTTCGGGTCTTTGCAGCAAACAGCCACTGCCAGGGATAGTCCTTGCCTGCGTGTTTCCATTTTCGGTCAAAGGCGGAAGGCATGAAAACGCCATCGTAATGTTCGTCCAAATCTTTTTGATGCAGTTTTTTCACCCGCTCCATATGCGCTTCCAATTCTGCGAGAAGGGTTCGCGGCAACGGCACCGCTCTATCCTTTTTCCCTTTTCCATCATGCACCGTCAGAATGCATTCATCGAAATTGAGACATTGAACCCTCAGGTTCAAGGCTTCAAACAAGCGAAGCCCGCACCCATACTGTAGTTTAGCGACGAGGTTCTTCGGATAAGGCAGGTAGGATATAACCAGATCCACCTCCTCGCGGGTCATGACGGTCGGGATATAGCGGGTGCGCTTCGCACGAACCACATCATCCTTTAAATCATAGTCGACCTTCAGGATGTGACGGTAGAGAAACAAGAGCGCGTTAAACGCCTGATTCTGTGTCGATGCAGCGACTTTACGCTCCACCGCCAGCCAAGTAAGATAGCGTTTGGCATCCTCGGCGTTCACCGTCGCCGGATCCTTGTGCTTCAAGAATTTAGCGAATTGAGAAATCCAATGACGGTAGGTGGCCAAAGTCTTCGGCGAATACTGACGAAGCGCGACTTCCTTTTTCAAACGCTCGACACACGCATCCCAGGGTGCTTCCTTGTCCATTTGAGCGCGATCTCCCGCATGTTCCCTTGGCCACTCCGTCATCAGCGCGTAAAACACGGTCAATGCATAGACCGCCTGTTCCTGTTGCGCCTTGCTTTGATTTTTTGAAGCCAGTTTCTGCAGAAAAGGCGACAAGCTGTCGGCATCACGTGGTGGGTGGTGATACTTGGCGCAGAAATCGAGGTAATACCGAAGCCATTTCAGACAATCGTCCCGCTCCCCACCCCGCTTTTGCTGTAAGAGGGCGGAAGAAAATGCATGCACTAATTGTGGAGAAAGCTTACGCATAAGGA
>JAPKCZ010000502.1 GCA_028822745.1 Kiritimatiellia bacterium
CACATATGCACCTTTTGACGTTTTAAAGGCACGGGCAACCGATTCGATTTTACCCATTTGCTTGATCACCCTCTACATCCATTTCATCCAGAGCAGCAACAAGCTCTTCGCCTAAGCGTTCCCGATTCACGTGCAGACGTCTGACGAGCGCGGAGGCCTTTGCCCCTTCGTTCCGCTCACGGTACAACTCCACCAGATGCACCATGGTACCCCACGCTTCCGGGGAATGCGTCAGCGCCTTCTCAAAGGCATGCACGGCATCGATCACCTCGCCCTTCTTATACAGGACGACGCCTAGCACATCCAACGCAGCGGCATGCAGCGGCGAAATATTCAGCGCGTAACGAGCGGCCTTTTCCGCGTCGCCCAGATGCCCCTCCTGCATCGACAACCACGCCATGCATAGCATCGCGTCAATGTCGGGAACGCGTTGAACGCAAGTCCGCAAATGCGCTAGCGCCACATCGGCACTCTCAGACTCGACCGCCATCATTCCGCGGACGTAATGCACGTCGGCCGGAACCGATGCATCGTCGCCATCCAAAACATTCAGAGACTCAGCGAGCACCTGCTCTTCACCCATATAGAGTGCACAGCGAACAACGCCACCGCGCAACGCGGTATGCTCGGGCGTTCGCGCGATGCCCGCCTGATAAATACGCAACGCAGCATCGTAGTCCTCACGGAGGCGAGCCACGTGGCCCTCAGCCAAACGCCGAATACGATCACCAAAAGGACGCGTCATTCGCAGATGCCGGGCAAGCCGAATCAGACGCTCTTTGTCATGTGCTGCAGACGCATGCGCCAACAGCGCTTCCCACGCATCGATTGACCCATCTGTTGCGCTAACCGCAGCATTTTCTAGCGTGTCCAACGCCGGATGCTCCAGATGACCCCAAAATCCAACAGGCATAGCTGTTTTTGGATTCGCAACGGCTTCTTCAGACGGTTTCGCAACACCCTCGTCGCTCGGCGCGGATTCCGAATCCTCGCCATCCCCGCCATTTATTTCAGGCACCTCATCGGGCACCTCGTCAATCGCCTCAGGAATATCGGGCTCGGCCGTCGTCGTCGTCTCAGATCCTGGCGATGGCGCCGCGGGCTCAACACCCGTTTCCGGCGGCGTAACGACGGGCAGGACAGACGTGATGGACGGCAACGGTTCAGAGTGGGCGGCGCGGTCCTCCTTGGCGGCCTCGGGCGCCGTGCGCGGCATCGCCACCCTTGACTCAGAAGGACGCGAGACGGGTACGGAACGTTCGCCTTCCGGCCGACGTATGATCGCGAGAGAAACAGCCTTCAAGAGCAACGCCAGTACGCCGAGCAGTACCCCGGCGAGGAACAGACGGGCCGCAGCTGGATGCCGGCGCACCTCACCATCGCGGGCCGCTCGCTCAACGAGGCGCACGTTGTTCGTCACCAGCTCATGAGCAAGTCGTGCATCATACAGCCGCTCACGCATTCGATCGAGATTGGAAAGCGCCACGTTGGCCGCATCCTCCAAACCCGCTTGACGCCGTACCGTCAGCCCCAACGCTTCCAATGCGTTCTCGGTTCGTTTGACGAGTTCTGCCGCACTCGCTTCGCGCGCACGCGCCTCGACAAGTCGCTCGGCCAATCCATCACGAACCTCCCGGCAGGCCGCGACTAAATCTGCACGCAGCGTTTCCATCGCAGCCAGCGCGGACTTCAGACTAGGGTGTTTTTCGCGGTAGCGTTGCTCCAGCACACGCATGCGTGCGGCATGCTGAGCGAGCGCTTGGCGTGCCGAGGTGACGCGGCGGTCGTTGGCGACCCAGTCGATTTGATAGAGCGCATTGATATCGACATCGGCGATCGACGCCGATCGCGATTCCGCATCTTGCCGCTCGCGTGTTGCATGCGCAAACGCGGAGCGCTCCTCCCGAAGCCGATGCGTCAACATGGCCCGATGCTCGTCAACACCATCCACACGTACTTTTTCACGAAAGGCGTCTACGGCAGTGACACAATCGACCTGCAGAAAAGCCAGACGCTCTACTTCGCGTGCCAGCGCGGCCACCGCATTGGCGTATGGCGTAAGCCTGTTCTGCAAATTGTACTCCAAAAACGCATCCGCAAGGGTATTGGCGAACAAGCCAGGCACGATCGCATCCGGATGGACGCAAACCGCATTCAGTACGGCGTCGTCATGGCTGGTCTTGATCTCGCAAGCCTCCTGAATGGCCAAGCTGAGGTCCGCTTCGTTACGGCTGTAATTACTGGGTAGCAACGCTTCTTGCGTTTTTAGAAGATAGCGCGCCCCGGCCAGGGCCAACGGCTCACTATTCATAACCTGAGCCAATGAATTGCGGTACGGCCTCAGCTGACGCGGCGACAATACCGTGATCAACTCGTTGCTGCTGGAAACATCCGGCACAAAAGGATCCACCCAGAGGCGGGATTCGGACGCGTAGTGCGTTGGAAAACGTGTATGACAGTACAAGCCCGCTAGCAAACAGGCCGCGGCCAGCACCGCGGTGCGGGCGTTGAGCGTGGTTGTGATGCCGCCTTTGGCGATCGACACCGTCTGCTGCTCCATCACCTCGTGGATCGCAGTGCGGTCGCCGTCCTCCATCTTATCAAACTCGTCGATGCAGCAGATGCC
>JAPKCZ010000503.1 GCA_028822745.1 Kiritimatiellia bacterium
GAGAATCGTCCCTGTTTGCTCTGACCGCGGAAACACGCGACAGGCCTGTATCTGTTTTTCGAAGCTCATTACGCGCTTTAGACCAGTTGGTCGCGGCCTTTACAAAATTGCCGCGCGCCCGAAAAAACAGCCCCCCGGCTGCGAGCTCCATTCCACCCACGCGGGAAAAACGTTGGCGCCTTAGACGTGCATCCCCATCGTTCATTTGACGAAGTTCGTCTGCAGACGAAAGAATGATCAGAGCCTGATTGGACTGCGCGCGTGCAGCGGAATCTCGGTTCATGGCAGCACGTTCCCATGGAGAGTTCCCCCCTGAATCTTCAACCGCCCCCTGCCCGCGATACGACGTACCGAGAAACAGGAGCACAAAAATGGCCACCGACGTTTTCATAGAGAAGATATTTAGCATTTATTATGCCAACTAAGTGGGACAGGAAAGACACAAAGACGAGATAAATGTGTACGCTTTCTGCATTTAAGCGACGGGAGAGGTACAGCAGTGCACAGATTGCAATAAAAGCGCCTACTACACTAGGCGTTCTTAATCAGCTCTCTGAAGCGTGCAAAGAGATAGTATGGGTCATGCGGCCCAGGGCAGGCCTCAGGGTGATACTGCACGCAGAACATAGGTTCACGCTTGTGCGCGAGCCCTTCTACGGTTTGATCATTCAGATTGATATGCGTGATCTCCACCTTATCGGAATCAATGGTGGTCAAATCAATCGCAAAGTTATGATTCTGCGATGTAATCTCGACCTTACCTGTGCTGAGATCCTTGACCGGATGGTTGCAACCGTGGTGCCCAAATTTAAGCCGTACGCGCTCAGCACCTGTCGCCAGACCGAGGATTTGGTGTCCTAGGCAGATTCCCATAATGGGCGCCTTACCGATCAACGCACGCGCCGCTTCAACCGCATAGGAAACAGCCTGCGGATCCGCGGGTCCGTTCGAGAGAAATATTCCGTCCGGTTTAAGCGCTAACACATCCTCCGCCGAGGTTCGTGCAGGAACGACCGTGACCTTCATACCGCTGCGTCGCAAGCTACGCAGAATATTCCACTTAACGCCAAAATCAAAGGCGACAACATGCATATCCGCGTCAGGAAGCTCACCTTCAAAACCATAGGATTGCGTAGCGCGGCCATCAGCATCCCACACAAATGGCTCATCACAGGTGACGCGTGCGGCGTAATCCTGATTGTCCAGGCCTTCCCATTCCGTGGCACGCTTGATGGCCTCTGCTTCGGAGACCTCGCCCGTGATACTCATATAGGCCTTGAGCGTACCCTCGTTGCGAATTTTGGCGGTAAGGAAGCGTGTATCGACACCCGCGAGCGCGGGAATATTGGCATCCACGAGGTGAGACGTCAGCCCACCCTCACTACGCCAGTTGCTGGCGTCATTGTGATTGTGAACAATAAACCCATTCGCGAAAAATTGGCGCGACTCCATGTCTTCGGTGTTAATTCCGGTGTTCCCGATTTCGGGATAGGTCATGGTCACAAACTGCCCGGAGTAGGACGGATCGCTGAGAATCTCCTGATAGCCGGTCATGCCCGTATTGAAGACCACTTCTCCAACACCGTCGCGCGCCGCGCCGATCGAGTTGGCAGGCAAAATGGTGCCATCTTCGATAGCGAGAAAGGCAGATCGTTCTCGTTGTGCTTTCCAATCGTACTTCACCTGATTACTCCCGGTCGCAATACTCACTTGGCGGGCCTCGCCGTCTCTATATTGAAATTCAATTTAATCGCGTTCACATGATGTTCCTGCAAAGTCTTCACCGAAACATGACCCGCTTTGCGTACACCGGCCAGACCCGCAACCGCGGCGCCCATACCGGCAACCGTGGTCGTAATCGGAATACCCTTGATCACCGTAGCGGATCGCATCTTAACTTCATCACCGCGTGAAACAACGTCACTCGATGGTGTGTTGACGATCCACTGAATCTGCCCTTCATGAATCATATCCAAAATGCTTGGGCTTCCGTCGGCGATACGCAGCACAGGCTCACTGGTAACACCAGCCGCCTTTAACGCTAGCCGCGTTCCCTTGGTGGCGAAAATCCTGAATCCAATGCCAACCAGCTCGCGTGCGAGTGGCAACACAGCCGCCTTATCCGAGTCTCGCACGGAAACAAAAACATTTCCGCCAGATGGTATCGGGTTTCCAGCCGCCAATTGGCTCTTCATGAATGCGACGCCATGATCGGCATCAATACCCATCACTTCACCCGTTGATTTCATTTCCGGGGAAAGAATCACATCAATACCCGGGAAACGCACAAACGGAAAGACAGCCTCTTTGACCGAAAAATGCGTCGGCGTGATCTCTTCGGTAAATCCGATATCCGCCAGCTTTCCCCCTACCATGGATAATGCCGCCAATTTTGCCAGTGGAACGCCAATCGCTTTGCTAACAAAGGGTACGGTGCGGGAGGCGCGCGGATTCACCTCAATAATGTAAACCTGCTCGTCTTTGACCGCATACTGAATGTTCATCAGTCCACAAATCTCGAGAGCCTCAGCCAAGGCGTACGTGTGGCGCCGAATTGTATCCAAAACACCTTCGCTCAGACTTGTCGCCGGAATGACGCAGGCACTGTCCCC
>JAPKCZ010000504.1 GCA_028822745.1 Kiritimatiellia bacterium
CGTTCAGAAAACCAAGCTCTCGCCGCTTTCTGTACATCAAACTTTCGCGGCACAGCTGCGCGCAAGTGACTGGCTGCCAGCGCTGCCTGAATTGAAGCATCGGCCAGCAAACGAAACTCGTTTTGCCGTCTACATGAACGGCGACAACACCTGCGTTTCGCTTGCCACCCTAGACCAATCGACGGGGACGACGCGCATTACAGTGTTGCATAAACAACCCGGCATTGAATAATGGAGCCTGAATCATGAAACCCTTTCAAACGAATCAAACATTTAGCTCGGGACGATCAAAAGGAACACCGGCATGAACCAGAAAATTGTACTCGCAGTCTCCATCGTCATCGGGGCCATGGCATTTCTCCTGACGGTCAAGTACCTGAAGACAAAAGAAACTGAGTTTCAAAAACGCGTCGAAGAGCTATATCGAGGCGCTCGCAAAATCAGCGTCATCGTTGCCAAGAACGATCTCCCCCAAGGCGCGGTCATTACAAAAGCAGATCTGGCCAAAAAGGAAGTGTTCGAAATTGAAACGACCATTCGAGGTCATGCCGTGACACGAGAAGACGCTGAATTGATATTGGGTCGGAAAACCCTGTTTACGATAAACTCTGGTGAACCCATTTTCTGGTCGGATATCGAAGGTGGCGGACGTTCAGGAGGCGGACTTTCCTCTGCCATCAAACCCGGTTTACGCGCCATTTCTATTGAAACCGGCGGTGCTGCAGCGGTTAGCAGCATGGCGCAACCCAACGATCGTGTCGACGTATTGGGCACATTCTCCTTCCCGTCCAAAGCAAACCCAGAAGAGATGGAAACCGTCACACTTACGATCCTGCAGGACGTCACCATTTTGGCCACAGGCCAAAAAATGGCTAACCAGCGCGGCACCGTCAATTCACGAGTGAACAGCTATAGCACCGTCACGCTTGAAACCACGGCCCGCGAAGCTGAACTGCTTGTATTCGCGCAACAGATGCGCGGGCGACTATACCTGTCCTTACGTAATCCTGCCGATGTCTCTTTTGAAGAGGACCTGCCGGAAATCAATTTCCGACAGCTCGAAACCAGCTTGCCCGAATTGAATCAGTATCGGCAACGCACGATTCGACACAAAAAGAACTTCTAACGTCGCCGACGCAGGTGCACCAAGGACTTTGATTATGAAGCTTCTGATTCGCGATGATAGCGGGGAGAAAACGGAATTCGAAATTGTGCCCGGCATTTACAGCATTGGGCGCGACGCCGACTGTCGCATCCACTTGAAGAGTGGAGCCGTATCCCACCGGCATGCGATTCAGACCGTCGACGAATCGCTCTCCTGGATCGAACATCTCGATTCAGAAAACGGAACCGTTGTAGAGAACCGTTCGGTTTCCGGACGGGCGCAGCTCCACGCTGGGCAATTCTTCCAAATCGGACCGTATCAATTGGTGCTTGAAAACGGCGTGGCGGCGTCCCCTGCACCACCCGCCGAAGCGCCTATCCCAGAACCACCGCCTCCCCCACCAACACCTCCCTCTGCCGCCGCCAAAGCGCCCGAACCGGAAGTCTCGGTCGCGCCGTCCTCTGTTTTTGATTCGCCGTTGGATGACGAAAAAACAACACAACGACAGGCCATCAAGGCACAAATTCACAAAGAGCTCGTCAAGCGTCTCGACATCAAACGCATGATCGCGTCGCACGTCGACGAAGAAGATCTACACCAACGCGCCGTTGAAACCGTACAAAAAATTGTTGCCGAGGTTGGTGCACGACTGCCCGAAGGCGTCTCGCCCGATTCACTGGGCAAGGAAATTTGCGATGAGGCACTTCGACTGGGTCCTCTGGAGGACCTGCTCGCCGACGACAGCATTACCGAAATCATGGTTAATGGTCCGCACAATGTATACTTCGAACGCGCGGGCAAACTCTTTCGTTCCGAAAAAACATTCATGAACGCAACCTCTGTCTTGGCCATCATTGAGCGCATCGTTTCACCGCTGGGACGTCGCATTGACGAAAGCCAACCCTACGTTGATGCTCGACTCCCTGATGGGTCCCGTGTCAATGCCATCATTCATCCGCTGTCACTTGTGGGACCCTGTGTGACCATTCGAAAATTCTCCAAAATACCATTTACTGATGAGGACCTGATTCGGCTCGGCACCATGACCCGAGAGTTCACCGATTTTCTCTCCATTTGCGTCAAAATTCGCAAGAACATCATCGTTGCCGGTGGAACAGGCTCTGGAAAAACAAGTCTATTGAACGTCCTAAGCAGCTACATCCCGAACACGGACCGTATCGTCACGATTGAAGATGCAGCCGAGTTACGGCTCCCGCAGGACCATGTCGTACGACTCGAAGCACGCCCCGCCAACATCGAAGGACGCGGCGCCGTGACGATTCGCGACCTTGTTCGAAACTCATTGCGTATGCGTCCCGATCGCGTCGTTGTCGGGGAGTGTCGTGGCGGCGAAACACTGGACATGCTCCAAGCGATGAACACAGGACACGACGGCAGTCTGACGACCGTCCATGCAAACGCCCCGCGTGATGTTATTTCTCGCCTTGAAACGATGGTCCTGATGTCTGGCATGGACATCCCTGTTCGCGCCATAAGCGAACAGGTT
>JAPKCZ010000026.1 GCA_028822745.1 Kiritimatiellia bacterium
CGAACGAATAGATCTCGTCCGGCAGAAGGCTGGGCTCAGGAACGAAGGTGTAGTTTGCGTATGGCTCGACGATATGTCGGCGACTGCGTCCGTCCGCCGTCTGCCATGTTCGGAAGGCCTTGAACGAGGACTCAAACCCAATCTCAAAGACGTTGCGCGTATCCGAACCGCCATTCGAATTACGCACGACGGAGTTGGTGGATGTGCTCGCGCTGAACACGGTGGATGTGACGCCGCCGACCACGACCACAGTTTCCTCAGTAACGGTGCTGACTTCGCTCACGGTGCTCTCTTGTCGCGTGTCGGAATAATAGGTCGCACGATAGCCAATACGAGGTGTTACGTTGAGGAATCCGAAATGTTTATCTGGACGCAGAATGATGTGCTCCGTATCGAAGCGCATGCTGTCGTAGTCTTCCGAAGAGCTTCGATCTGCAAACGTTCTCTCCAAATTAGCAATGGCCGTCTCACTCTGGTAGTAAAAACGCGAATCGCCGATCTGGTTACGGAAGATATCGAGCGACACTTCCGGCAGCCGATTCACACTTTCGTAGAAATCGTCCAGACGGGAGCGCACCTCGGCGTTAACCGTATAGGCCTCGTCGTAGTGTGTATACGTGGCATAGTTATCCGGCTGCCGCTCCTTGCGGTATTCGTCCTCAAAGAAGTCTTCCGTAATATCGGTATCGCTCAGCTTGTGCCCATAGATACGAATGGTGTCTTTGTCTGAGATCTTGTGGACATCTTTGAAGCGAATACGGTAGCGACTTTCGTCAATATCTGCCGTCGCCGAATCTTCATCCTCGTCGATCGGCTCCTGATCGTCGGCGTAATAGATGTTCAACTCCCCCCTGTTGACCTCATTCACATCCCATTTAAAATCCTGCCCAACAGCGAGGCCGCGCTCAGTACGAACATCCAGGTGCGTTTCGCCTTGAAGCGATGGGTTGACGCGATAGCGATAGCTACTCAAGAGAAACGTTCCCATGCGACTGTTGTGCCCGGGAACAAAACGCCACCCGAATTCGTTTTCCAGATCCTTAAACCAGTACGGCATGTAAAACACCGGCACTTTTCCGAAACGCCAAACGCTACCACGCGCTCTAACATATTCATTCGGCGCAACTTCAACCTGACGGGCCGACATATGATAGTGGCGGTGACCGGGTTCGTTCTTACACGTCGAAACGGTAGCGCGGTCGAGTATGAGCATACCCTCTGCCGTGCGTTCCGCCCCCTCAGATTCAACAAAGAACGGTTTGACGGAACCGGAAAGGCCGAACGTACCACCCGTGCCATCTGCGAAATTGAACGTGATCGATTCGCCAGTCCACTCTTCATCACCGCGCGTGATGCGCACATTGCCCTGCGCCTCAGCCTCTTCGGTGAGCGAATTGACCTTAACGTAATCCGCATGCAGCACGATCTCGCCCTTTCGAACGATCACGTTACCAAAGCCTTCAACAACGTTGTTTTTCCGATCGTAGCTCAACGAGTCGGCACGCGTTCGGATACGATCCGCAGCAAGCGGGTCCGTCTCCGCCTTGCTAGCGCCAGTCGTCACCTGCCCGACGCTGATGGTCGTGCACAGCACGACGCACAGCAGCAGCCAGACAGCTCCGCAAACTCGTCTCCATCGCAAATGTTGTTGTAAATTCACAGGCACTCCTAAGGGATTAGCGGTCCGAACTGAAAAGGACCTCTTCTGTTGATGTATCCGTGATGGCAAAACGACCCATGTGCTTTTTCTGGTTACCTTTAAAGGTCATTTTGTCACGAAACTCGCTATCCAAGTCCACAAGAAACTTTTCGTCTTCCTTCCGCAACCGGTCCAACACCGTTGGATGCACTTCCACTTGGAGCGTACGTGAATGGTCGCGTCGCTCGTCAGCCCGCATAATAGCGGTCAATTGTCGTTGAATTTCAACACTGACCCCTAATGCCGACTTCACGTTCCCGCGCCCACGGCAGTAAGGACAATCGACGTACATCGAGGAAAGAATACTTTCCTCAACACGTTGTCGCGTCATTTCCATGAGCCCAAGTTCAGACATGGGTAACACATTCGTTCGCGCTCTGTCACGCTTCAAGGACTCACGCATCGTTCGGTATACCGCCTGTTGCGATTTTCGCGACTTCATGTCAATCAGGTCCACCACAACCAAACCGCCGATATTGCGCAAACGAAGTTGTCGTGCAACTTCCTCGACGGCCTCCGTATTGACCTCCAAAATTGCATCTTCCTGCGAGTTTCCGCGGCCCTTGTGTTTGCCGGTGTTCACATCGATAGCGATGAGGGCCTCGGTTTCGTCAAATACGATACAACCCCCTGATTTCAGATTCACCGTGCGGCGCAACGCCTCTTCGAGCTGTTGTTCGACCTGATAATGATCAAAAATCGGCGCTTCACCTTCATAAATATGGATCAAGGACCGCGCTTTACGTGAAATGCGTCCCGCAATTTCGCGGATACGCTCAAAGTGATCGCGGGAGTCGATGGTGATGCGGTCGGCATCCTCCGTCAACCAGTCGCGTACAACCCGCTCAACAAGATCGGGCTCACGATAAACACAGCAAGGCGATACGTCCTCACGGATGGAGCGCTCGAGATCTTCCCAATACATCAGCAACGCGCGCAGGTCCTTGATGAACGCCCCACGACGTGTTCCGCTAGCCGCCGTTCGAACGATCAAGCCGACTTCGCCCTCCACATTGATTTTGGAAAGGATGCGTTTGAGACGCGTGCGCTCTTTGGAGTCGCCGATCTTGCGAGACACGCCAACCATCTTGGTCCCTGGCACCATCACAAGGTACCGCCCCGGAATGCTCAGACTAGCCGTCACGCGAGGTCCCTTGCTCCCGATCGATGCCTTGGTGACCTGAACAACAATTTCGGATCCCGGCGGAAACTGCTTTTCGATCTCCGCGTTGGAAATGCGTTTACGCTTTGATGTGCGACGCCGCGACACGCCTTCTTCGATTTCGAGCTGCCGCTCGCCATCCGGCACCATGTCCCAATAATGCAGAAACGCGTTGCGTTTAAGGCCAATATCAACAAAGGCGGCCTGCAAATCATGTTCTAGGTTCTGAATTCGACCTTTAAAAATACTTCCGACGATACGCTGTTCGGTAGGATGCTCGACTTGATACTCCTCAAGTCGACCGTCCTCAAGCACAGCGACACGCGTTTCCAGCCGCTCAGCATTAATTATGATTTCTCGTTTCAATCTGTTTTTTTTGGAAAAGTTGATAATACCCACTTTTCGCTCCTTTCTAACTTCTGGTCAAAACCCTTCCGCGCCATATGCGCGGTGGGCACCAATCAAATTTACACTCGGAACGCTGCAACATAACCAGCAGTGTCCGCCATCTTACACCGTTTTACCCGCCAACCGCCGGTCCCCACAAACCGCGTTGTTGAAAAGCAACTTTGGGCTGCTTGGCATGAATTCGTACACTCTGCACGATGCCTAGCGAGGCCATGGTCACCATCATAAACGAGCCTCCATAACTCAACAGCGGTAACGGCAGCCCCGTAATGGGCATTAACCCAACCGTCATCGCTATATTTACAAACACATGACAAAACAACAGTGACAGGAATCCCACACACAGCAACCGCCCCATTTTATCAGGAGCAGACAACGCCGTGCGGACGCCCGACACCATGAGAACCGAAAACAGGCCCAAAACAGTCAGCGAACCCATAAACCCTTTTTCCTCGGCAATCACAGAGAAGATAAAATCTGTCGGCGCCACCGAACGTGGCAGGAATCCGAGAATATTTTGCGTTCCCTTGAGATACCCTTTTCCGAACATCCCGCCGGAACCCACCGCGATCTCCGACTGGCGTTTGTTCCACCCTTTCGCAAGGGGGTCAAGATCCGCATCGAAGAACACGGCCAAGCGGTCATAGTGATACGTGCGCAATCCAATCCACTTAAGAATGTCGCCGTGCTCCTCACGCGTCACCCCAAGGGCCGGCGGCACAAACATGGCCGCCATGAGCACGCCCAGAAGTACCGCTCCGATCAGAAATATAATACCCAGTATTCGCGCGGGCATGCCTGCGGCGTACATCATCGCCAGCGTCATGGGAACAAAGACGAGCGCCGTACCGAAATCGGGCTCAAGCAGGATCAGACACAACGGCACCAGGGCGATCCCGGCGACCTCGAGCAAGGCACGTGGTTCTGCCAGATTCAACCCAGGCCGACTCAACTTTCGGGCCAGCACGAAAACGACGGCAAACTTGGCAATCTCAGAGGGTTGCACCCCAATCCCAAGAAACATCAACCAGCGTTTAGCGCCGTAGATCGTTGTGCCCACGAAGAGCACCAGAATCAGCAGGACGATGCTGGCCGCATAGAACGTCCACGACAGTTTACGTAGATGACGATAATCGGTCACGGCCAGCGCCCAGTAGCAGAGAAATCCAGCAAAACCCCAAACCATTTGCTTTTTGTAGAGCAAACGCACGGGGCTTTCCTCACTCACATAACAGGCGCTGTAAACGAAGAACACGCCAATGACCAGCAATGCGACGACCGCAAAGGTCATCGTCCAGCTCATGCGCGTGAAAAAACGTTTCGCAACGCGTGTTACTCCAGCGACAGCAAGCACTAGGCGCCTCCTTCCGCGAGGTCAACGTCAATGCCCTGCTCAATATCAAAGATACGTTCCATGATTCGCTGGACGCGCGGCGCAGCTGTACGGCCGCCCGAGAGCGCGTTTTCGATCACCAGTGCGATGGCGTAGCGCGGACGTTCGACCGGCGCAAACACGATCATCCATGCATACTTTTTGCGTTTACTTCGCGGACCGTATTCGGCACTGCCCGTCTTGCCGGCCATACGGACGTGTTTGATCTTAGCCAAACGCCCGGTTCCCGTCGTGGCGTGAATCACATCGAGCATCCCACCCCGCACCACGTCAAGCGTGTCCGGGTCCCAGTTCATTTTATTAACGATCTCACCCGCCGTCTCACCGGCCTCGGCGAACAGACGCGGCCGCATCACGTTTCCGCCATTCGCGAGTGTCGATACAAACACCGCCATTTGAAGAGGTGACGCCAGCACAAACCCCTGACCAATGGAAGCGTTGCACGTGTCCCCCTTGCGCCATCCATCACGATACTTTTTACGCTTCCATGCGTCGTCGGGCATCAGACCACTCACCTCACCGCGCAATCCTAAACCGGTACGTCGACCAAAGCCCAGCGCACTCGCCATGTGAAAAATGCGTTCGTAACCAATCTGTACGCCCAGATCAATAAAGTACGTATTGCAAGACTGTTCCAGTGATCGGCGCATATCCAGCGGACCGTGACCAATCGTGCGCCAGCAGTTGAAACGGGCTTCCCCGACAGCATAATACCCAGGGCAGTCGATCATCGTTTCGGCCGTGGCCAGCCCCGCCTCCAGAGCCGCAATCGCCACGACAGGCTTAAACGTGCTGCCGGGCGGATAGGCTCCGGAAATGGCGCGATTAAACATCGGTCGCCCCGCGTCCTGCATCGCCGCCTTGTAACGTGCCGCATTCTTCAACACGGTTGTGTCAAACGCGGGTGCACTGGCAATGGCCAACACGTCGCCGTTTCGTGGGCTCATGACAACGCAAGCACCGCGTTCACCCAGCAGCACATCTTCGACCACGCGCTGAATGCGCACATCAATCGTCAACATCACGTCTTCACCCGGGACCGGATCGATTTCAACCTGTTCGTCGTACTTGAAACCGGAGGCGTCAACCCGCACAAGTCGCCCTCCGGCTTTTCCGCTCAATCGATCATCGAGCGTTCGCTCGATGCCGGCGCGCCCCTTGATGTCTGGCAAATAGTAGTGATACGGCGTATCCGTTTCATCCCAATCGCGACGCCCTACATAGCCGATTGTATGGCCCGCAATCGGCGCACCTGGATAAACGCGCACCGGCTCGACATAGATGTCCATCCCGCGAAAGTTGCGCGGACTTTCCGACCAGCGCGCCAGCGTGACTTCGTCAATGTCCTTCCACGCGAGCAATGGTAAGGGACGGCGCTTGCGAATATGGATGGCGATTTCATCGTGCGTCACCTCACGCGCCTTGCCGATTGTTGTGCCGACCTCATCCAGATACGTCGCGATCCGCGCAACCGTGTTGGAAATTCTGCCGGGCTGACGTAACTCTTCGACAAAAACGGCAATGGAGTAGCTCGGCCGGTTTCCTGCTAGCAACACGCCATTACGGTCAAACATACGCCCACGCGGCGCCGGACGACGAACGCGGCGAATGCTCTGCCGCGTTTCGCTGCTACGATACTCGGAAGCTTTCAATACCTGAATGCGCCAAATGGACCCCCCGAGGAAGGTGAAGGCCAGCAATGCAAAGCAAAGCATGATCCGCACGCGTATGGCTTCATCGTTATGCAGATTGGCCAAAATCGCCTCCAAATCGTTCGTCGACGTCATTGCGCCGAAGCACAACACCAACACTCGCATCCACAACACGCATGAGCACAAAAACAAGTGGCGTGACCAAGCCGCCCAGCACGGCCGCTCCGGTCGCCTTGAGCAAACCGGCTCCCAGCGATACGGCAATCATGTCCGTACTGCGCAGGAAAACGAACTGAATGACGTGCAACAGAAACGCGGCAGTCGCCCCAAAAAAGGCCTGTGTGATGGCGGCCTCCACCAGCACCAGACTTCGACAGCGACTCGCGAATACGCCGATTGCCAAAAAACAGACACAGGAAAATCCAAGTGGAATGCCGCTGGTTGTATCCAGAAGGACACCGCATAAGCACGCCGCCACAGCCATGGCCTCACGTGGGCGGCACAGCGCGTAGTACAACACCACAGCCAGAAGCAGCGGACAACGCGCCGATCCCAACATCGGGTGCCCGGGCAGGTAAACCTGCAAAACGGTAGCGATAAGCATGGCGATGATCATGACTAATCCGGTCATCGCCCACCGCCTGGCTCAATGGATGCTTTTCGTTCAATATTCATTGCATCACCACAAACAGATACTTGAGTCCATTGAGATCCGCGGCCGGCGTAACCTCGCCGTAAAGATAGAGCTGGGAATCATCCGTGCGGATGTTGCCGATGCGGCCAACAAGCAACCCTTCAGGATAGACCCCGCCCAGCCCTGAGGTGCGCACTTCCTCGCCGTGATACACAGGTTTGTCGGCCGACAGGTAATCGATTCGGGCAGGATTGGCCGATGTGATCATCTCCAGGTCCGCGCGCCCGCTGAAGGCAACCCCTTGCCCTTTGACGATTCCGAAAGCGCCAGATTTATTCAGACGGCACGACACTTTTGAAAGCGGATCTGTCAGCAGCAACACATCACTCGTGTCTTTGGAGACGTTTGTTGTACGACCGACAAGACCGTCAGCAGAAATGACCGCCATGCCCGGACGGATTCGATGTGCGGCACCCCGATTGAGACGCACGATTTCCCACCAGCCACTGGCATCGCCACGCGAGATCACTTTACACATGACCATGTGCCCAGCACGACGTTTGGAAAAATCTAAGAGGCGACGTAGTTCGTCGTTTTCGCGTTCCAGTTGCTCAAGCTCTGACACGCGGCGGCGTAACTGGGCAAGCTCCTTCAGCAGTTCGCGCTCGTCCTCTGGATCAAACCAGATTTCCCGCAGCGCGCCCGCAACCTCACTCCCAGAACTGGCCACGAAATCGACAACCTTGTGAAAAGGCGCCAGATTGTCGCGGGCCCCAGATTTGACACTGGACGTTGACGACGAGGGCAGGTTCAGCAGAACCAAGACCCCTATCACTAATAAAATATATAGAACGTAGCTTTTGCTCGGCACGTTCAACTCCCGGCGTACCGGTGTCCGAGCAGCATGAGGCGGGGTGTGAGGAAGAAAGGTGGCTCCGGCTTAAGCCGAAGCCGTACGTCGCAGGAAGTTCAACTCATTAAGAACAACGCCGGTACCCTCTGCAACAGCGCTGAGCGGATCGTCCGCCACATGCACAGGAAGTCCCGTTTGTTCTGCAATCAGTTTATCAATTCCCGTCAACAAAGCACCACCCCCAGCCAGAATCATACCGCGGTCCACAAGGTCCGACGACAATTCAGGCGGACAACGCTCAAGCGTTATTCGGATGGCATCAATAATTGAGGAAACTGGCTCCTGCAAAGCTTCACGAATTTCTTCTGACGTAATCGTCAGCGTCTTCGGTAAGCCCGCAACGAGGTCTCGGCCTTTGACCTCCATGGTCATTTCTTGCTCTACTGGATAAGCAGAACCCATGGACATCTTAATCTCTTCGGCCGTCCTCTCTCCTATCATTAAATTATAAACCCGCTTCATGTACTGGACGATACACTCATCCATCTCGTCGCCGCCCACTCTCACGGTACGGCTAAACACTATACCGGCCAGCGAAATCAATGCCACTTCCGTGGTTCCGCCGCCGATGTCGACAATCATATTTCCTGCCGGTTCCTGAACCGGCAAGCCAACGCCAATGGCAGCAGCCATCGGCTCTTCAATCAAAAACACTTCCCGCGCCCCGGCATGCGTCGCCGAATCCTTCACCGCCCGTTTTTCGACTTCGGTGATATCACTCGGCACTGCAATAATGATTCGGGGACGAACCATTTTACGTCTGTTATGAATTTTCTTAATGAAATACCGCAGCATGGCTTCGGTAATTTCAAAATCAGCGATCACGCCCGCTTTCATGGGGCGAATGGCCACAATATTACCCGGTGTGCGGCCCAGCATGCGCTTGGCTTCGTCGCCAACCGCCAAAATGCGCTTGGTTCCGGCCTGAACAGCCACAACAGAGGGCTCACGCAGGACGATGCCGCGGTCCTTTACATACACAAGTGTGTTTGCCGTACCGAGGTCGATGCCTATGTCGTTTGAAAAAAGCCCTGAAAAGCTGTTCACCATGCCCATGCGCGTCTGTCCTTATTTCCCATGCAAAAAGATCGTTCAATGTGAGGCATTTCACGCGAAAGCGTCAAGGCAAACTTCCCATAAACCCCCGAACGAACAGCATTTAAAGCAATCGACGCTTGTTGCCCAACCCGACTTAACGTAGTTTTTGTCGTACTTGGACCATGAATAACGAAAATAACACCACTATTTCCGCACTGCTAAGCAAGGGCGTCAAAATGCCGCAACCAGACGCGGTTTATGTGTCCCCCGACGTCAATCCGGATCGAATTTCCCCTCAAACGACTCTGCAGCCCGGCTGCCGCCTATCCGGCGCCGATCTGTCGATCGGACCCGATTCCGAACTCGGCCGCGAAGGGCCAGTCACGCTGCAAAACTGCCAATTGGGTGCCCGCGTGCAGCTCGCAGGCGGATTTTTCGAGAATGCCGTGTTCCTCGACGACGTCGCCATCGGCGCCGATGCCCATGTGCGCCCCGGCACCTTGCTAGAGGAACAAGTCACCTGCGGACACGCCGTAGGCCTGAAACAGACCCTGATGCTGTCCTACGTGACCACCGGCAGCCTGATCAATTTCTGCGATTGCGCCATGGCCGGCGGCACCAGCCGCAAAAACCACTCCGAAGTCGGGTCCTCCTACGTGCATTTCAATTTCAGCCCGAGTCAGGATAAAGCGACAGCCTCCTTCATGGGCGATGTGCCGCACGGCGTCATGCTGGATCAGGCGCCCATTTTCCTCGGTGGTCAAGGCGGACTGGTCGGCCCCGCACGCGTCGCTTTCGGAACCGTTGTCGCCGCGGGCAGCATTTTGCGCAAAGACGTCCTAGAACCGAACCGCCTCATCGCCACAGCGCCCCCTGTCATCGACCGCCCCTTCGAACCCGGCGCCTGCCCCAACATCGCGCGCAAATCACTGAACAACCAACTCTATATCGCCAACCTGTGCGCCCTGCGCGCTTGGTATCACCATGTGCGTGCGCCGTTCTTCGCACGCAGCCCTTCCGGGCAGGCCTGCGGCGAGGCTGCACAGAACGCGCTGGGCCAGATGTGCCGCGAACGCATCCAACGCGCGCAACGCTGGGCCGACGCCCTGCCCGAATCCCCAAAGGCACAGAACGCGGCAGAGCGCGAAAGCGCCCTGCGCACATGGCAGGCCATGCCCGCACTTGCTGACGTCGACGGTGTTGTCGACATCGACGCAGATGCGCGCCAAGCCTTCACACAGGCCGCCGGCGACCCAGATGCATCCGATAACATACTGGACTTTATCCACCAACTCACCCCCGAGGCCCGCGCGCTCGGCACAACCTGGCTTCAAACAATTGTGGACAGCATTGTGGCACCTGCATCAAATTGATGGCATTCCCGCCAGCTTTTCTTTCAATTTCGTTCTCAGCACACACATTTCAACGAGGAGTATAAAACCATGGGAACACTATTCGGCACAGACGGCATCCGCGGCGTCGCCAACACCTACCCAATGAACGCAGAAACCGCACTCGCCATCGGGCGTGCCGCGGCCTACATCTGTAAACGCCATGAAAACCGCCATCACATCGTGATCGGTAAGGACACGCGCCTCAGCGGGTACATGATCGAGAACGCACTCACCGCGGGCATCTGTTCGATGGGCGTGGACGTCCTGCTCGTTGGTCCGCTGCCCACGCCCGGGATCGCCTTCATCACACAAAGCATGCGCGCCGATACCGGCATCGTCATTTCCGCCTCACACAACGCCTTTCAGGACAACGGCATCAAAATTTTCTCAGGGACGGGTTACAAGCTTTCCGATGAGCAGGAAGCCGAACTTGAAGATCTTGTCGAATCCGGCCGCATTAACGACATTCGTCCAACGGCCGACGAAGTCGGCAAAGCCTATCGTATTGACGACGCTCTAGGACGCTACATTGTCTTCTGCAAAAACACATTCCCCGAGCATCTCAACCTCGAAGGGCTGAATGTCGTCATGGATTGCGCCAACGGCGCCACCTACAAAGTCGCCCCAATCATCTTCAACGAACTGGGCGCCAACGTCACCGCCATCCACAACACGCCCACCGGCGAAAACATCAACCTCAATTGCGGCTCGCAGTTTACCGATGACCTGTCCAAAGAAATTCTGAAACAACGCGCTGACGTCGGCCTCGCCTTTGATGGCGACGGCGACCGCCTAATCATGGTCGACGAAAACGGTCGCGAGATCAACGGCGACCAGATGATTGGCATCTGCGCCCTATACATGAAGAAAAGCGGAAAGCTCAAAGGCGACAAGGTCATCTTGACCCCCATGAGCAACATCGGCCTGCGCCTGGCGCTCGAACGTGAAGGCATTTCACACGAGGACGCCAACGTCGGCGACCGGAATGTGCTGGTCTTGATGCAAAAGACAGGCGCGCGCCTGGGTGGCGAAGCCTCCGGTCACATCATCTTCGCGGATCATCATCGCACCGGTGACGGCATCATCTCCGCCCTGCAAATCCTCGCGATCATGAAGGAAACCGGCAAGACACTGTCCGAACTGGCCTCCTTCGTCAAAATGGCACCGCAAGAATTGCTCAACGTGAAGGTGTCGTCGAAACCTGACATTGACGACATCCCCGGCCTGACCGAAGCCATGAAAGCCGCCGAAACCGAGCTTGGTCGCGAAGGCCGCATCCTGGTCCGCTATTCCGGAACCGAAAAGATTTGCCGCGTGATGGTGGAAGCCACAACCGACGACATGGTCCGCAAATGGTCAAGCCAACTGGCCACCATCGTCCGCAACGCCATCGGCTAAACCCAGCACCCACAAACCCGGAACCCGGAACCCAGTGACCAGTGACCAGAACCCAGTGACCAGTGACCAGAACCCAGTGACCAGTGACCAGTGACCAGAACCCAGTGACCAGAACGAAGAACGTCGATCTACCGCACGATCAGCAAAATGGCGTTGAGGGCAGGGTCGACCTCGATGCTACCTTCGCCGAGGATGTAGCCGGGATGATCGGTGGCGGTGTAGACGCCGGGGGGCTGTTTGACACCAGCTCGGGTTCATTTCCCCCTTCGTCTTTACCCTAACCTTTACCGTAACCCGGCGCAGCCGGAACCATTCGGTCAATCGAAGGAGTCGTAGCCTCCTGTTGTCTTAATTTGGAGTCCCGCGGAAGACTTGTGGGCTAGAATCGCCCCTGCACTCCGGTCAATCTTAACGTAGTGACCCGAGCGTGGGTTCTTCGCGCCGCACGACGCACGTTTGATCACCCTTTGACGGCACCATCGGTCATGCCTTTGGCGAAGAGCTTCATTGAGGCGATGAAGAGTGC
>JAPKCZ010000505.1 GCA_028822745.1 Kiritimatiellia bacterium
CCTTGGTGACTGAGTAAACGACAAGTTTCTTGAAGGTTCTGTCTGGAGCGCTGTTGCTCTGCTGCGACACAAGCCACATGACCACGAAACGCTTGTCCTTCGCGGCAATCATGGCTGGCCCAACGTCCACAGTGAACAGCTGTTCCTCTTTGCTTTCGTTAACGGTAATCTTGATCGGCTGAGGCCAATGCAATCCGTCGGCCTCCATCGGCCATATGCTGACGGTTAGTCTGTTCCCAATGCGAAAAAGTTGGATGAGTGCTTGTCCACTGGTGCTAAAGTCAATCCCCGTACTACGATCGCCCATAAGCTCTTGGCCGGCCAGCCCGTCCAATGCCTGGGCAAGGAGAGAGGCATATCGCTTGGGGGCGTCGCGTTCGAGTGTATAAGCGAGATCCAGCCGCTCCAGTGGATTGCTGATGGGAAGGGCTGCGTATGCTCTGACGATGGCTTGCTGACTCAGATTTACTTGGTGAGCCCAAAGCAGGGTCACAAAAGTGAGGATTCCCGCCAGCACACAGATAAGTGCCGCAACTCTCATGACTCGTTTACGCAACGCTACGGCACGGCCCTCAGCGATGCGCGCCTGCTTTAACTCTTGATCTGCAGATGCTTGCTTTGTTTCGAGAAGCTTTACCTGTTCTTCTGCCGAACAACAGGCGTCGTAGTAGCGTTGCGATGCGGGATCCAGCCAACTCTCTTCCTTATATTTCCTGGCCGCTTCGAGCGGCACACCCTTGAGCATTAGATAGTCTGCAGACCCACCAGCCGATTCCCATCTTTGTGCATCGCGTGCTATCTGACGTATGTCTTTCAGGCGGACGCGCGTCGAGTCGCTTCTGATCCAATCCTGAAAACGTGGCCAATAGCGGAACAGGCTCTCGTGGGCAACCTCGAGTTGGGCGTCCTGGCCGCTGCCAGTGCGCAGCAGAAGGCGCTGGCCAATGAATTTCTGCACCAGATCGCGCCCTTGCGCGTTGTCGACAAATTTCGCACTTTCCAGAATGTCGATGACATCCTGTTCAAGACGGCGCCGGCGAAGCGGCACCTCGAGAAGATCGTCTAGTACCGTCAGCTCAAGCATTAGCCGTTGGCACGCATTCCTTTCGTTCGGCAAAAGGCTATTGAACAAGCCTTCCGCAACGGTGGCAAGCGCCTCTCTTACGCTCGGCAGTTTGGCGAATGTCGCTTCGTTAATGAGATCCAGGCCCTCACCAGCGTCGTTTATTGGGCGGAGTTCCCACAGGCGCTGCAGGGCGAACTGGAGACGTGGCAATCCACCGGCGAGATTGGCAGTCTCGTTGGCCAACCGGTCGACCAGTGAAGCGGGTATATAGCGTAGACCAATCGCTTGCGCCGGCTTCAATATAACGCTGCGGATCTGATCGAAGGTCATCGGCAGCAGCATCTTTACCGAATTGGAGGCTATCAGCAGGAGAAAAAGGGAGCGACAGGCTTGTGAGTTCGCAAGCCTGTCATAGTGGTCACTCCGAAGAGTCGCCAGCAAACGAACGTGCCCGCTTTGGGCGAGGGATGCAAGCAGAGAGCAGAATTCGCTTTGTTCCGATTCATCTGTGCACAAAGTCAGCAGCTCTTCGAGCTGATCGATGAAAATCAGCAGATGCCGCGAACCGAGCGCGGCAAGCATTGCTGCCTCCGTGGACATAGAGGTCGTTTGTGTCAGGACGACACCCAGGACCTTCTCGAGCGCAGGTTGCGGATGGGCTCCCGGCGTGATGCGGGGCGTAAATAGCCAATCAGGATGCCGGCGGCGCAACTCCGGAATTACACCGGCCATAGCCAGAGAAGACTTGCCTCCACCCGACTCGCTTTGTATCAGTAGCGAGCGCCGCTCACCCAGGTGGGATGCGTATTCCTCTATCTGTTCGCTGCGCCCAAAGAAATGCTTGGAGTCCTCGGTGGCGGCGATCAATCCATAGTACGGAAACAGTTCCTGGGGCAAGGGCGTGCCGGCATTGGGGTCAAATCGTTCCAGCTCATCGAGCTCGCGAACAGATTGCCCGATCTGCAGCAGGCGCGAGGTCCAATAGTCGATCTGTCCCTGCAATGCCCGCCGATCGGCCGAACCGGGCGGAACAAACCGGCCGTGCTGCACACAGGCGGCCAACCAGTCCCGCAATTGTTCGAAAAAGGCCGGCCACGCAGAAGCACCATCGTCACCTTGTTCGTTCAGCTCGCGAAAGCGCTTGTCGTAATCCGATCCGAGCTGGATCAGACCAGCCGCGGAAGCCGCACTCATGCCGCTAGATACTCCGGCCATGAGCGGCACCTCCGGCATGGGTAAGTGTCTTGAGCTCGGCCTCCTTGATTCGCAGCATTTGTTCTAGCTGTTTACAACGGCCATCCGCGTCCTTGACGGTGATCAGCGCCTCTTCATCAACTTTATGGAAGAGGTCGTCGAAAGCTTTCCGCATGCTTTCGTAGGCTGCGATGTTAGGAGACCCATCGAATATATCAAGCTGCTGCTGCAACTTGTCGGCAAGCTCGCACCATCCAATGCCGAGCCGCTCGCGTCCGATGAGCTCGGTGAGAGAGCTGATCAGGCGGCGGGTATCCTGGTTCGAATATGTGATTGACGCGAT
>JAPKCZ010000506.1 GCA_028822745.1 Kiritimatiellia bacterium
GGCGACGCCATCTACCTACGTGGCGAGAAACATCTGTTTTGCTTTGCGAAATTGGAACGCTTATGAACATCAAACATTGGTCCGTCTATTTTACCCTTTTAATGGGAATGTGCGCGTCGTCTTACGCGGAGACCTTGACCTTGCGCAAGGATCCTGAAACCGGCGCCATTCGTGTGTTTCGAGAGGGCGAGGACACGGCCATTCTGATCCAGAATGCGGACCCCGATTTCCGCCCTTATGAAACCGATGAAACAAGTTCTCTCCCCTAGTCGTCAGCCATACAGGATTGGCCGTCGGGATTTCATCACCGGCATCACGGCCGGTGTGACCTGCGCGGCGCTTCGCCCTTCTGAAATCCTCGCCGCTGAATCCGGCGCGGCAGTGAAACGATATCTCTACGTCACCAACAATGCCAAGCGGCGAGTGGACATCTTCGACATCGGACTCGGGCACAAATTCATCCGCTCATTTCCAATGGGTGGCAAAGTGGTCGGCGGTATCTGCGCGGACGCCGCTTCCAGCCGTCTTTTCATCACCCAACAAAACGAGCACACAGTTGCAGCCTATGATCTGTGGACCGGCGAAGTTCTTTGGTCCGTCAACACGATTGACGCCTTCGGCCTCAAACATCCAGATCGCCTTTGCATCACGACCGACGGGACCGCCTTGTATGTCCCCATGAAGGACAGTCATGTCGTTCTGATTCTCGACGCCGCAAACGGCGAGCGCGTCACGCAGTTCGAACGACCGGGGCGGCCGCACAATACCTGGACAGGCGAACGCGGGAAATACATGTACCTGGCCGGACGAAGCAATCACACTATGTATCTGACGGACCCGCGCACACACAAGGTCGTCAAGAAACTCGGACCGTTCCGATGGCCGATCCGGCCGTTTTCCGTGGATGCTGGGAAGCGGTTTCTCTATGCCAATCTTACTTACCTGGAGGGATTTGGAATCGCGAACATTGAGACCGGGGCGATCGCAGAAGTTCATCATATGCCGCCTCAGGAAAGGACGCGGCATTGGGACAGGGCCAGAAGCGGCTTGCCCCATGGCGATCATCCCTTCAGTCATTGGATTGCGGTGCGACCCGGCGCTCAAGAAGTCTGGTACATCGATGATCAATGGGGCTACCTCAACATCTTCGACACTTCAAAAAATGGTTTTAAGCCAACGTTCAAAGACCATGTGGAGCTTTTCGACAAGATCGATCAACCTTGGGGTCGCAAACATGGAAACCGCTGGATCGCCTTCAGCATCGACGGCAAATATTGCTACCCATCAGACGGGCTCGTGGTAGATGCGGAAACAGGCAAGAAGACTTCGATGCGCATTTCACCCAGCGAAAAGCTCGTCGAAGTCGAATTCCGTGGCCGCAAGACAATTCGAGTGAGCGGACAGATGGGCGGCGTCTACGGGGCGGGCGGTTGAGAGAGTCACCGCCCTTCCGCAGTCAGGCGCGCAAGATAAAAGTGCGGTTTAGCGGGACTGACCTCGTTTCGTGGCCATTGCCGCCAACTCGTTGAAATTGTTCGTCGACTCACTTATAGGTCTTGACCTATGGGATTCGCGAGATTCCAATGGAACACGCGGATTGGGGCAAGCCACTGCGAGTTTGACCGGAACGAGATATGACAGCAGCGCGACACAGTAGGAAGAAGGAATGAATCGCCAATTCACGCCAATCAGCGAAAACCAATGAAACCGAATCGCTCAAAAATTCTACTCCTGGTTTTGCTGGGCTCGCGCCTTTGCCCCGGTTGGGCGGCGGAGGCCGAGAAACCGCCGATGAACGTGCTGTTTATTGCCGCCGACGATTTGCGTATGAATCTCGGCTGCTATGGCGACAAGGTTGCCGTAACGCCTAATATCGATCGACTGGCCGCGCGAGGAATGGTGTTCGATCGCGCTTACTGCCAGTTCCCCAGCTGCAATGCCTCGCGCGCTTCCCTGTTGACCGGAATGCGACCCGACAGCATTTCCGTTTGGCGACTCAATACCCACTTTCGTAAGACAGCGCCTGATGTCGTCACTCTTCCCCAGTATTTCAAGAAGCACGGTTACCACACCGAATCCATTGGCAAGATACTCCACAACTACGCTGGCATTACGGACGATATAAACTCCTGGTCAACGCCTGCGCGCTTTGCCCAGGTCAGTCACTTCGGCGACTATGCGCTCAAGGAAAGCAAACCGGGAAAGATGAAGGGGATCGCTGCTGAGAATGCCGATGTTGGCGACGACGCCTATGTCGACGGCAAGATCACCGCAGACGCCCTCGCCACGATTCAGCGTCTCGCAAAAGAGGACAAGCCATTCTTCCTGGCGGTCGGTTTTCTCAAACCACACTCGCCCTACAACGCGCCAGGAAAATACTGGGATCTCTACGATCGTGATGACATCCGGCCGCTTGGGCCGACCAGCCGTCCGGAAGGCGTCACCGAATTGGCGTGGTTCAATTTCGTGGAGCTGACCGGGTTCAGCGACGCGCCGCGAACAGGCCCGTTTTCAAGGGAACTCGGCGCCCGCCTGCGTCATGGCTACTATGCGGCCACAAGTTACGTCGACGCCAATGTCGGGCGTCTGCTTGATGCCCTC
>JAPKCZ010000507.1 GCA_028822745.1 Kiritimatiellia bacterium
CTGCGCCAGAATCACGGCAGGTACCTGGTAAACCACCAACTCGTTGAGCGATTTTCCAATGCCTGGAATCCGGCTGGTAAAAGGCCAGAACTGAAATAGAATCAGGAGACTCAGCCCCACCACCAGCGGGGGCAGGACAATCGGAATATCCAGAATGGCATCGATCAGATTACGTCCCCTAAAACGAAAACGGGAAAGCAACCAACCGATTGGGACAGCGACAAACACAGACAGAATAGCTGCCAGCGTACAGGAAATCAGGCTGAGCTTGATCGAATAGCGAATTTCCGGCTTGGCGAGCGCCAGAACCATCGGGTTTTCGAACACAATCTCACGCCAGCCAGCACCGCGAAGCATATAGGCCACATCCGCCAGTAGCATCAGCAGGATCAATACAACGTATGCCCCGCCCATAATGCTCATCACGACGAAAAAGGCTCGATCGGGGAAGCGGGGTGCAGTTTTTGATTTCGATGTCATCACGAAAGGAATCTATGGGCGTCCGAGGACAAGCTCAAGTTATTGTCCGTTCAAATCTTCGATAAGGTCTCCCAATCGGCCTATTTCTGATCGAGCCGGAACCTGAAACCGGCAGCCTCAAAGCGATCCCCCGCGCCGGCAACGGCGGCAAACAGACGGCGACCGAGATACTTGTGGCGACTCGAACGCGCGATGCTGAACGGCTGGACCGCTTTGGCCAATGGAGAATCGATCCGGATGAAGTCCACCGTGTCGCTCTCCGCCAACGTATCGGTGACGTAGGCGATGGTCGCGTCGACCGAGCGCTTGGTCACGGTCGGGACCAGCATGGCTGAAGAAGCCGTCTGCATGACGACGTTGGTCATCACCCTATCGAAAACGCCCAGCTCCTTGAGCATGATGCGAGTCAATGCCCCGATGGTGCATTGCTGCGGCTGACCGACAGAAATGCGGATGTCAGGTTTCGTTAAATCGGCAAGGCTCTTGATGTTTTTCGGATTGCCTTTTGGCACGATGATCACGATATCCGCTTCGGAAACATCGACATCCTCTTGAAACCAGTCACGCACGTTTTCGAGGTCGTACCGATCGCAGGCCATGTAAACATCAGGAAATCCAGCGCCGCTCTTCTCCTGATCGATGATCGTGCGCATCTGCTCCGTCAATATGCCGCATCCGTTATAGAGCGTATTGACGGTGACCCCCTCACGTTGCTCGAACGCCTTAATGACCTCGTCCACGGCCCGGCGGTTAACCGCGCCACAGAAGAACGTCACCTCCGGGTGCAGAGCCCATTTGTCGCCGGTGACCGATTCATAGCCGCATTCCGAGAAGACCTGATTGCCGATCTGGCTGTTGAGATAGCGCGCAAACGTCAGGGCAGCGGTCGGTTGTTCGCTTGAAGCCAGCACGGCAATACTGATCTGCCTGCGGGCCACGTCGAAGAGCGGCAAATGCACCGCCTCAAGCTCCGGATACAGGGCCAGCGTGGCATCCCAGACGATCCCGGCATCCACCGCCCCGATCTTTACATCATTGGCGACCTCAGGGACGGTCGGTTTGAAGACACCGTTCTGCTGCACCTGCCTTTTCACGGCCGCCCAGACCCCGGCCTGTTCCAGAAGGGCTTTGGTTTGACGACCAATCGAGGCCGCCTCAGGATTCCCCAGCGCGAGACGCAGATCCTGCCGCGACAGATCGTCCAACGTTCGGATCCCTTTCGGATTCCCTTTCGGTACGGCAACCACGGGTCGCTGCCAGCCCAGTGGAAGTGTTTCCGCGATCAGTCCTTTCGCGCCCGCTATGTCGATATAGCTC
This sequence comes from Kiritimatiellia bacterium, assembly GCA_028822745.1. Classification (GTDB taxonomy): domain Bacteria; phylum Verrucomicrobiota; class Kiritimatiellia; order UBA8416; family JAIOPI01; genus JAPKCZ01. The sequence continues at coordinate 1,798 of JAPKCZ010000507.1, forward strand.
TGATCGGCGGCAATGTAGAGATCGCCCTGTCGCGAAATCTCAATATTGCTCAGCAGTGTGCCCGACCCGCCGTATTGCAATTGGACCTCGACGCCATACTCGGCCGCGAAGCGTTTCGCCAGCGCAAACACCGGCGGCTTAACCCCTGCCGCACAGTAGAGCCTCAACGGCTGTGCCCCATCGGGCCCGGAGCCTGACTTAGACACCAGAAACAGCAGCACACTCAGTACCGCCGCCGCTAGCAGACCACTATAGATGAGTTTAGTGCCGCTCATATCTGTACGTTAGTACCGGCCCACTATTTCTTCAGAGGACGGTCGTCACATTTCAAATCTCCCGCGGCATATTGAATGCCGTTCAGGATGAATTGGAGTAGCTCCGGTTTCTCAAAGCTATGTGCGTTGTGGGAGGGGCTGCAGTAAAAAACGCGGCCCTGCTTGTGCTTCTTGATCCAGGACACGTAGCGTTTGTCGGACTGAACCTTTGCCCCCATCTTGGAGCAATCCATCTCCAACAGGGGATGGAAGTTCTTTTCATTATAGGCGTTCTTGAAGATGTAGGGTTCATCGTGATGGATGAGCGGTTTGCCTTTAAAATGTCTGACGATGGGATGGCTTGGATCCACCGGGTTGCAAGTGACATCCTGCTGTTTGGGGTGATAGTCAAATGAGCCGCCGAGCATCTTGCTGAATTCGGGAGAATTGTTCTGCATCGTGATGGCGCCGTGAAATGCGACCAGGCCGTGCCCCGCGGCAATATGGTCGATAAAACTCTTCTCCAGCATGGCCGCCTTTTCCGCA
>JAPKCZ010000027.1 GCA_028822745.1 Kiritimatiellia bacterium
ACGCGTTCGGGCCCGTCTGCTCCCGATCGGACGCTTCGGCAGTCGATGTCCTCGGTAAGAATGCGAGGTCGAAGAATGACGCCTAACACCGCCCGAAGTGTTCTGCCGTTCAGTGACTTTCAGGAGGTCAGCAAGCGTGCCCAGATGCGATCCATTGCGCTTTTCGGCGGCAGTGAAATTGCCGCGAAAACGCGACGCAAACTGCGCAAGCCACCTGTCCATATTTTTGACAATAGCCCTAACATGTGGGGCCACGTGGAAGACGAGATAACAATCGAGAAGCCGGATGTCATCTCTTCATTGGGCGACGTGCCCTATATCCTCATCTGTACGACTTCGTTTGCAGAAGTTGCTGCCCAGTTGGAAGCAATGGGGTTGCAGCCGCGCGAGGATTTCATGGTCAGCCCTATCCTCAATGATCTGCGCGTAATCTCTGAGTTTGATTCCCTGGAAACCACGGTGCTTCTGTCCAGTGGCGCACCCCCGCTAGACAGCCCCAACGCGGGAGGCGGCCTCTATGAAGTCACTGTGACGGGGGCGAACCATGCCTACAAGAAGGTTTACTCCGGTAGCTGCCATTCGCTTATTCGAATAGATGGTACTATTCATGCCATGGACGACTGCCAGGGAATCATTGCCTTTGATGATGATTTCAAGGTGATTCGCAGCGGGAAAATACCGCAGGGCAGTCGAGGCCATGGCCTTAGTTACGATCCGAAAAGCGCGACATTTTTTGTCGCTTGCTCATATCTGGACAAGGTGCTGCGTTTGGATGGCGAATTCAAAGTAGTACAAGAATACGCGATGTCCTCTAAGGCGCACGGGGAAGAAGTCCCTGCCCATCATATCAACGATTGTATGGTGCACGGCAACAGTCTGTTTGTTTCGATGTTCTCCGAAACAGGCAATTGGAAACGAGACATTTTCGATGGTGTGGTTGTTGAATTCGATCTTAATTCAGGAAAGAAGAACGGCACTCCAATAAGAAACCTTTGGATGCCTCACAACATCTCACTTATCGACGGAAGCCTAACTGTCTGTGATTCACTGCGCGGCGGACTATTGCGAAACAATTCGCAGGTGGTGGGGAGTTTCCCCGGTTTTACACGTGGGCTTGACCATGACGGCGTATATTTTTATGTGGGGCAGAGTCGCAATCGGAACTTTTCCAAGAACATAGGGATTTCTAACAATATTTCACTCGATACTAGCATTGTGGTTTTTGATGAGGTGACCAAGGTCTCAAGGACTTTGCATTTGCCGAATGCTATTTCAGAAGTGCACGGGATTCTGTGCCTAGATCAATAGGTAGACGCGAGGTGAAGGGCGCAAACTTTCGCACAACAGTGGACGAGAGGTCTCGGGTCCGAATCTGTGACTAACCCGCAAAGGCCTCCCGAAGGGTACCGCTCTTGTCCGGGCTTTCAGACATTCACAACATCATAAAGTTATAGATGGTATTACGTGTTCATATGAGATCAATGGGGCCCCGCCTCTTGCGTACGCTGCTTCTGGGCGGCTGTATTGCCCTGGCCATATACGGCCTGAAGTGCGTAGATGGTAGGCGTGCACGCCAGTGTCTGGATGTTGTCGCCACCACATCCGCTGGCAGTCTGGGTCTTCAAGGCGTAGCGGGTCTCGCATTGAGTCCGGATTTTCAGCATCTGTATGTGTTGGCCTATCGTGGGGATTCACTGGCAGTCTATTGCCCGGATTTGGGGAGCGGCGAATTCGAACTTTTGGAGGTGCATCAAGGTGGGGAAAAGGGCCTGCAAGGACTCCGCGGTGGTGATCTGATCGTTCCTAGTCCAGATGGGCGTTTCGTGTACGCCGCGTGTGCCAAGTCTCATATGTTGGTGACCTTTGCCCGAAACCCCCAGAGTGGGCTTCTTACATATGTGGCGGCTGTGGGAGGCCTGACGGCAGGTGATGAGGTCATGCAGGGCGCCAGTTGTGTGGCCGTGAGCCCCAATGGTCGCCACGTGTACGTGTCGGCTAACTTGGGTAACAGTGTTGTCGTCTTTCAAATCGACTCTAATACAGGCACCCCTGTGTTTTTGGAAGCCCATCGCGAGGGTGAGAATGGGGTGGCCGGTCTCAGCGGCGCATACAGCGTGCTGGTGAGTGCTGATGGACGTCATGTTTACGTATCCGCTTATCACGACAAAGCGATCACCGTATTCAAGCGGGATTCCAAGAGCGGCAGATTGAGCCTTATCGCTTCCGCGCGCAACGGTAGGGCTGGCGTTGAGGGATTGGATGGTGTCGTCGGTTTGCACGAGTGCCGCGAAGGCACGTTCCTCTATGCAGCCTCGGAGAAAGACAATGCGGTTGTTGTTTTTGCCCGGGATGTTGAAACCGGGGTCCTCAGTTACATCGAATCACACCGCCCCAATAAGGAGGGTAACCCGCCTCTTCAAGGAGCGGCGCTGTTGGCCGGATTCCCAGGAACACACCTATTGCTGGTGACGGCTCTGGTAGGCAACAGTATCACCGCTTTTAGGCGAGATCCCGAGTCAGGCACTTTGTCCTTCCTTGATGCCGTAATAGCGGATTCGAAAGAAGCAGCAGGATTGCGAGGAGCTTACGGGATCGCGGTCGATCCGGTAAACTCCGTGGTGTATGTTGGCGGTTACGAGGCGAATGCCCTCACGGCGCTCAGACTTAACAAGGCCTACGCACGGTGAGTGGCGTTACGCCGTGGTTATGAGGTGAACAGTGATGCGGGATGTCAGTATTCATGCCACAGCAGATGACATATTCTGGGGTCAGTTCTGTTCTGAATCCGTGTTTCTTTCGGAATTGGCCAAGCGAAATCTTACGCTGAAGGAGCTGTGGAGGACATCAGTCCTGACAGCTCAAGACCGCTTCGAATCGGATCATGGTATAAGGCCGCTCGTGGCGGGCTACTGCGATCTCTTCGCGTTTACCTGTTTCAACACCGCGGAATCAACTTGGGCAGGTCTTTCTCCGGTAGATCCGCCGACAAACTCAGTTTTACAAAAAGAATCTCTCCCGTTCGGTTCGTTCTTGCAGGACGCCCTGAAGCATAAACTGCGGTCAGCAGACGGCTTTCACGACACGGCCGTTTGCGGAATCAGGATGCGCAGACGGGCCGCGACGAACCGAATAGCGACAAAAAGTATTCATGACAATAATACTCTGAGCGTGCTCCAACCCTAAAGGCAAGAAGGCTCGGTGGTGTTGTAGCGTACGCGGCATATTCGATACAAGAGGTAAGCATGTTTTTCAAACTTAACAAGTGGAAGATTCGCACGAGGCGTGCACTGCGCGCGCGTATTGATCTGTCGATATCTAGGCGATTGGAAAAGGAGTTGTGTGCCGCGACACCTGGCCCGGGCAGGGATGTGTTTCTGTTCAGTCACGACGTTTCTCCGTATTCCGAAAAACTTTATCTGCTGATCGCGCACGAACTAGCACGGCGCGGGAATCTTTGCACATTCCTCTTCCGGCCCAGTTGGGGGCGCTGGAAGGGGCCATCTCTCCGGGCGGGAACGTTGGATCTGGGTGGGTTGACGCGTGTGGGCGAGAATGTGAAGTCACAGACGATCGGGCCTCGCGGCTGCGAGCGGTCCCGAGAATGGGTGGTCGACTTTGAATCGGAGGTCGTGTGTACTGAGGGAATCAACGTCTTTGGGGTTCTCCGCAGTTCGCTGCGAGCCTATTTCAAGCGCTACAACCTTGATTACAATTCGGCAGAACTCCTTGCCGTCGCCGAGGACATGGTTGACTCCTGCGATCATCTTTTCGATGTATTCTTCTCGCTCCTCGACTACGCCAAGGCCCACAATGTCCATGTGACGATTGTGGGGCGAGAGTGGGCATATCTCCCGAACGGAGTCTTTCAGCTGCTGGCGAACACGGTTCCAACATCCCGGGAGGTCGAATACGTGGATATTGGCAGAGGGTACATCAACTACTTTGGTCATCCATTAATGAACACTTATGCGACGGTTCGAAACCTCTCGCGTTGTCCGCAAGAGTCCGGCTTGGCGGTCACGAAGGCTGAACTCGCTGACTTCCTTGCTAATGAATTACCTGTCAATGTGAACGTGTCGGTCGAAAGGGCCCTGCAGACTGCAGTGGCAGGCGGTGAGAGTCGAGGGCAGCCCGAGGTGTTGCAGCGAGCGGAACAACATCGCAAGGACGGTGGTCATGTGTTCGTCCTACTCGCGCATCTGTTTTACGATACGCTTGTGGAGGATTCCTCCTCAACCTTCCCTGACATGTGTGCTTGGGTACGGGAGACCATCGAGTTTTTCCGTGGTCGCGACGACCTGCTGCTGCTGAAGCCACATCCCTACGAGATCTACCCAGGGCATGAGATGCGGGAGCCCAGCGAGACATTGGCATCGTTCGTTCAGGACGCCATCGGTCTTCCTTTGCCGGATAACATCTTACTGCTGGAGCCTCGGTCACTGTCTCTAGCCGATCTCCAGCCGCATTTGTCCTGCGGCCTCGTCTGGCGGTCGAGCGCCGGCATGGAGTTGGCATACATGCAAACCCCAGCTATCATCGCAGGTTGCCCGCCCTATTCTGCACTTGATATGGAATACGTACATAGTCGGGACGAGTACTTTTTAAAAATCGCGGATGTGGAGACGCTGAGTGTATCCGATGAGCTGCGGCAAGCGACTGCCGCATATCTCTATTGCTTGGAGCATGACCAACATCTGCTGGTCGATTGCATTGAGTATAGGCATGCCGAAGGACATTTGTTTGTTCGTAAGTATTTTTCCCGAGGGAAAAGTGACATACAGGAATCAGTGGGGCCTGTTGCTGACAAAATCGTGAGTCAGATCCAACCATAGGCCGGGTGATTTAAGAAAATACGACTTCCGCAAGTCGCTGCGGTCGCTCGGCCAAATGATCTGCGGCGTGTCTAGTGACAGTTTGCCAAAGTATACATCCATTGGAAACATATAGAGATATTTGGCGTAACGCGCGGGCAATTGGAGGCTATCAGGTTTCAAGGGCGATCGAGAAAGTGTCTCTTCGGCCGGAGCAAGAGCGTATCGTGTTCATTCGATCGTGGAATGAATGGGCCGAAGGTAACTATCTGGAGCCAGATGTTCGCTTTGGCCGGGCGTGGCTTGAGGCGCTGAAATCTGAAGTTGTTGATTGCGTCTAGTCGACGGAAATTATCTTCTGTCGACTAGTTTGTAGGCAAGGAGCGTTGCAAAAAATGAAAACTGTTGAGCCACAAATTTGCAATATTGCGATGGAAGAAGTCGGCGTTCTACATGCCTATTTGGCAGGAATCGCCGGATCCAAAACCATGATCGACGTAGGCGCCCACCACGGTACCGCAGCGAGACCTTTTCTTGAAGATGGTTGGCGTGTGTATGGATTCGAGCCGGACGTTCGTAATCATTCTCTGCTATCGGAGTTGGCGCGCGAACATCCCCTGTTCCACATGGACCCCAGGGCAGTCTCCGACGTTGCAGGGGAATGCATGCCCTTCTTTACCAGCGAGGAGTCCACGGGCATTAGCACACTGCGGCCTTTCAGGGAATCGCACGTGAAGGCGGGCGAGGTCGGCGTGACGACTTTGAAAGATTTTTTTGACGATGAGGGAATATCTGAAGTCGATTTCCTCAAAATCGATGTGGAGGGATTTGATTTTAGTGTCCTGAAAGGTATGCCTTGGGCGAGTGTGAGTCCGACGGTCGTCGTGTGTGAGTTCGAGGACAGAAAGACTCAGCCGTTGGGATACACCGTCCAGGATATGATCCGCTATATGCAGGAGCACGGGTACACAGTACTTGTTTCTGAGTGGTTCCCTATCGAGGCCTATGGGTCGGCCCACCGCTGGAAACGGTTCGTCTCACCTCCCTGTACGCTTGCGGACACAGGTTGGGGCAACCTACTTTGCTTTCGCGATGACTTTTCCAGAGACCTATTTGATGAGGCGCTTATCGAGTTCTGTGGGGGCTTTACCCAAAATGTTGAACGACGATTGAGCAACCAGAGAAAACGCAATGCCCTTCTGCAGAAACAAGTCATAGGATTGCAATCGGATATCGAAGCTTTCGAGAACAGTCTCTCTTGGAAACTCACGCGACCATTAAGCCAGGCGTTTGCGTGGGCCAAAGCGTTGTTGCATTCGCCGCCCAGCAAGGCTCGCGGTGCACGATAAGCTGAAAAGCCCGTATCTCGAGAGGTGTGTCAGGCTTGATTCGCTTCTGTTTTGGTAACCAAGACAATGGTTAGAGCGTCTGGCTCTATATTTAGGTACCACTTACGATGAACCAACTTCCCGACACATCCTGCAAATCGAAGCGAACTTGGCGAAAACAGCTTCGGCGTCGGTTTGTGAAAATAGCGAATCGATTGCTTAAGCGGTTTGATTACAAGTTGCTGCGGATGTCGCGGCATGGGCCGGAGCTCCACATGTCGGCGGCTTTGGCGCGACTCGCATCGCGCCAGATCGAGGTCGGCACGGTTGTGGATATCGGTGCCTCCAACGGTGCCTGGAGTCGCGTGGCGGCACAGCATTTTCCGGAGGCGCGATTGGTGGCCATCGAAGCGCTGGAGGAGAGGCGTGCCGAATTGGACGCTCTGCGTCAGGACTTGCCGGGCTTCGATTTTCTCATCGCCGCCGCATCGGAGCACCACGGGGGTTCGGTAGACTTGAACGTTGCAGATGATCTCGATGGCAGCACGGTGGGTGGGCAGACTGCAGGCGACACGCGCTCAGTGCCTACGGTGTCAATTGATGCGATGGTCGCAGAGCAAAACCTTCCGGGCCCCTATTTGCTAAAGTTCGACACACACGGATTCGAGGTGCCAATCCTGGACGGGGCACGCGAAACACTTCAGGCGACAAGTGCGCTTATCGTGGAGGTTTACAATTTTCCTATTACAGACTAGGCTGTGCTGTTCCACGAAATGTGTACGACACTGTCGGGGCTCGGATTTCGCTGCGTTGACCCACTGTTTCGCCTGGCAGATTCCGCGCTTTGGCAAATGGATTTGGTGTTTCTGCCGAAGGATCACCCTGTGTTCTCGAATGCATCATACGCTGGCGCCAATGCCTGATGCACACCTACTCACCCAGAAAAACGTGTGGTCTGAATGAGCGATAACAGAAGCAGCCTCTCTCTAAAACGTCGTGCGGCCCAACGCCTGTTAGGCAAGGACCGCTACCTAGCATTGCGCGAAGCGGCGTATCGCTACCGGAATGTCAGAACAACGCTTGATCTGCATGATGGACACGAATCGAGGGCGATCAGGGATGACAGACTGGTTAACTCGCGTCATCGCCTCGCGCGTCTACGGGATTCCCACCGCGGACAGCGGTGTTTTATCGTGGGCAACGGGCCGAGTCTGAATAAGATGGACCTGTCCCGTCTGCGCAATGAAGCCTGGTTTGGCGCCAATCGGATTTATCTGATGGAGTCGACGCTTGGCTTTGCGCCAACCTACTACGTCTGTGTGAACGAACTCGTGCTGCGTCAGTGTGCTGAGGAAATCAGCACGCTTACAATGCCGAAGTTCCTGAGCGTGAATGCTTCCGCTGACGTTGACCTGCCACAAGATAGTATTTTCATGAATAGCGTGTGGGGCAAAGCCCGTTTCGGCTATGAACCGACACAAGTGCTGTGGGAGTCCGGTACCGTAACGTATGTGTCAATGCAACTCGCGTTCTTCATGGGCTTCGAAGAAGTTGTTCTGATTGGCGTCGATCACAGCTTTTCTACGAGTGGCCCACCCAATACCGAGGTCGTGTCGGATGGGGATGACCCCAATCATTTCTCCCCGGATTACTTTGGTAAGGGCTTCAAGTGGCATTTGCCCGATTTGGAGTCATCGGAAAAAGGCTACCGTCTTGCGCGTGCCGCGTTCGAGGCCGATGGCCGACGTATCGTCGACGCGACCGTTGGTGGTGCGTTGACTATTTTCCCAAAAGTTGACTATGAAAGTCTTTTTGCTGACTAAATGAGTGTTACTGAAAAGCCGCTTTTGCAGTCGGACCTGCCTCCGCCTCCGGATGGGCGCACGGGATGGCCGTGGCAGGGATACTGCAGGGCCATGCCGCCAACCACTGGCGACGGAAAGCTTTGGCCGAAACTGGTAATTGTCACGCCTTCGTTCAACCAAGGCGCCTATTTGGAGGCCGCGATTCGATCGGTCTTGCTGCAAGGCTATCCCAACCTTACCTATGTTGTAATGGATGGCGGTAGCACCGACGAAAGTGTCGACATCCTTGAAAAGTATGATCGTTGGATTACGCGTTGGGTCAGTGAGGCCGATGGCGGGCAGTATGCTGCAATTGCCAAAGGCTTTGCCTCTGGTGGCGGTGAGATCATGAGCTGGCTGAATTCGGATGACATGTATTGCCCCAATGCGTTGCATGTCGCGGGTTCCGTGTTCTCTGACCTCCCGGACGTAACCTGGTTAACCAGCGGCGTTCAGGTGACGTGGGACGTTGAAGGGACATGGGCCAGTACAGGGCATTCAGCGGGGTATACCCAACGCGGATTTTTTGCCGGGCGTAATCTAGGCCTCACGGGTCGGGCGGCCGCGCTGCAACCCGTGATCCAGCAGGAGTCTACGTTTTGGCGCTGTTCGCTATGGGATGCTGCCGGCGGCCATCTGGATGCGACACTCAATCTGGCAGGCGACTTTGAGCTATGGGCCAGGTTCTGGGCCCACGCAGCGTTGGCCACGGTAAATGTTCCACTGGGTGGTTTCCGGCGACAGCCAGAGCAGAAGACATCGGACCCTGACGCGTATCAGCGTGAAGCGCGAGATGTGTTGACGCGGCATGGTGGACGATTTCGCGGGAATATGTCGCATTTGCTTACTGCAACTTTGGGGTGTTGGCGGAAAAGCCCTGCGAACCTCCGCACACGCGTTCGATATGATTTGGAACAAAAACGATGGATAAAAGTAGAACGCTATGTTGCATGACATGGTGTTGACTTTGTTCGTGTGCCGCACCTCGTATGGGCTCGTGCCATGCTGAATGTGTACTCTGGATAACTGATGAAAAAAAAGCCCCCACAACTTTCTGATCTTCCGCCGTCCCCGCCGGGTCTGTCTGGCTGGCCTTGGACCGAATCTGGACCTGAGCTGCCAGACGTACGCAGTGACGGGAGTGCGTGGCCTGCGCTGTCGATGGTGACGCCATCCTATATGCATGTCGAGTTTCTCGAGAAGACATTGCGTTCGGTGATATTGCAGGGCTACCCGTCGCTCCAGTTTGTCGTCATCGATGGCGGCAGCGATGATGGCAGCGTTGCGATGATTGAAAAGTATGCGCCATGGCTAGATGTCTGGATCAGTGAGCCTGACGAGGGACAGTCTGATGCACTGATGAAGGGGTTTTCGCATGCAACGGGCGAGATTATCAATTGGCTGTGTTCTGACGACTGGCTTTTACCGGGCGCGCTTGCAAAGATGGCCGAGTTTCAATCCACCTGCCCTGACGCGGTCGCTTGGGTGGGAAATTGTTTGGAAATCGATGTGCATGACAACGAATTAAAAGTGAACAAGCCGCGCTTGCCGGCATCCATGGATCGAATGGGCGACTGGGGTGGCGATACCCAGTTCTGGCAGCCGTCTTGCTTCTTCCGTAGAGAGGCTTTTGAGCGGGTTGGCGGCCTCAGGCACTATCTACATTTTGTCATGGATGTGGATCTTTGGATTCGCCTGGCGCAGGTGGGTGATTTTGCCAAGCTAGATGAAGTGCTCTCGGCTGGGCGTATGCACGCTGATGCCAAGACTTCGCGCGATGTGTCGATGCGGGAATCTGAAATCCTCGCGGCCAACATCATCAGTGGCACGCCAGACGTTGCACGTGAACGCTTTAACCGTTACATGGACCTTGCGGCTGGGCGTAAAGTCCTTAAACGAAAAAGTCACAATCCAATAGCTCTTTTTCGATTCAAAATGGTAGCGGACGGTGTCCCGTACCGCATGTTGGCGCACTATTTCTGGGAGCGCAGCCTGCGTTCGTTGAAATGTCGATTCCTGTCCGGTAAATACGGCGGCAACGATGAGCATTAGCCTGTACGCACGCCGCTAAGCCGCATTGTGGAACCAATGATAAAACTCCTGAGCGTGATGGGCTCGGCGTCTGCGCGCCTAGTACCCTTTTTTGTCGCGCACTATCGGCAATTCGGCGTCGAGCGTTTCTGTGTCACGCTCCACTATGAAGAGGGGCAGGAAGAGGGACGCGACCTTGCTTTGAGCCACCTTCGTGGAGCAGGGGTCGAGCCTCTCAATGTTTGGCGTGGTCCATTCGAACATGATAAGAAGGAGCAATACCTGGCGTCCATGCGTTCGGAGCAAGCAGAGGGAGAGGATTGGTGGGTCTACGCTGACACGGACGAATTTCATGAGTTTCCTGTTCGCCTGGCGACCTTACGTGCCCAGTGTTTACGCACGGAAAAACGTTATGTCATGGGCCGTTGGATTGACCGCCTGGCGGACGGCGGGGCGTTGCCAGAAATCGATCCCAACATGGACCTCTATCGGCAATTCCCGTGGGCCACGCATCTTTCCATGTCGTTAGGCGGAAAGTCTTTTGATGCGACGACAAAACTTTGCTTCGTTGGATCCGACATCGTTCCCAGTAATTCAGGGTTTCATAGACCGAAGGACCGTAACTGGCGCGAGGATCCGGATTGTTGGCCGGGTCTGATTGCGTGCAACCATTTTAAGTGGGATCAGAGCGTGAAGCTCAGGCTGAAGCAGCGCATCAGCGAATGGAGTGAGGTGCGGAATTCGGTGCAAGAGGCTGAGAACCTCGAGCAACATCTTCTGGGGCATGACGACAGAATCGATTTGGGGAGTATCGTCCCACGTCAACGCCAACTTGACCGTTCACCTTGTCGCCGGCAGCTGATGCGAATGGTTCGATACAGCAAATTCTTGGTTCTTTCAAACGCCATGGGGCGCAACGTCGAAGCCGTTTCTGGTCAAACCGCGGCGCTTGACCAACGCTTTGGAATTTATGTGTAATTGCCGCTTACTGACAGCAAACTGGAGGTCGATTTTTGAATAAGCTTATTTCACGAATTCGCAGACTTTTTCTGGGCTACGAATTCTCTCGATTGCCCGAAATCGTTGAGAAACTTGAAACATTGCAGAGCACGAATAAGCGTTTAGAGGCAAAGGTGACTCGGCTTGAAGATCTGCTGACACTTGCGGGCCATCAACCGAAGGTGCTCTGGATTTATGCGAACCGGTCCGAACGAATGGACGCAAATTTACCGTTCTTTGAAAAGGGGCGCTGTGAATTTCATCTTGAACGCTATCGGTTTGCATCTCGATATCTTAAAGACCGTGTGGTGGCGGACATCGCATGCGGCACGGGTTACGGGGCCGCTTTGATGCGGAAGGACGGTCAGGCAAGTCGGGTGATTGGTGTTGATATTGATAAAGATGCCGTCGCGTACGCCTCCGACGTCTACGGACAAGAGGACATTGCGTTCGTGTGTGCGTCCGCTGATGCGTCGACTCTTGATGCGAGCAGTGTCGATGTGGTGACGTCTTTCGAAACGCTTGAGCACCTCGAGAACGAGCAGGGCCTGCTGTCTGAATTCGCCCGGATTCTTCGTCCTGGTGGGCAGCTCATTATCTCGACGCCGAATCAGTGGCCGTGTGAAACGCATCCTCACCATGTACGTGAGTATGACCGCTCAAGTTTCTGCGCGGCACTCGGCACACACTTCGTGGTGCGCGAACTCTATAACCAGAACTCTGGTGGTTCCGCGAAGTTTAATCGCGGCCAGGCCCAAGGCATTGTTACTACGACGGACCAGAACCATGGTAGCGCGGAGTGTTTCATCGCGGTATGCGAGAAGGTGTGAACGTGCCCATACGTGGCGTGATCGAATTATGAAGTCGGCGATAAAGAAGAATCTGCGAATCTCTGCGCACCCCTACGAATCCGTTCCCGTCATTCTGGTGTCCGGAATTGGGCGCTCTGGCACAACTGCGCTACGGCATGCATTCAGCGCGCATCCTGCTGTGGATTCGACGGGATGTGAAAATAACATTATTTATGATGTTGTTGAGGCCGCGCGGCACAATTGCAGCTACTGGAGTCGCAAAGGAACGATGCGGGTGGTGCCGCCTGCGTATGACCGTCAGTTCAGGCTCTTG
>JAPKCZ010000508.1 GCA_028822745.1 Kiritimatiellia bacterium
CACGCTTGGATGTGAGACCGAAAGCAGCAGAATATGCGTTGTGTCGGCGATCTTAATCGCACTCTCTCAATCGCAGATCCCGGCGGAGCCGCCTCCGGCAGGATTGGGGATGAGGAGGGTGCGATTAGGAACGGCGAGGATCGGTGGGTGGGTGCTACATGAGAATGAGGCAGCCTTGGCTGCTAAGTGAATGGACTGTCTACCAAAACCAGGCGACCTCGAAACGTAACCGTTAAGCTTAGGAGATCCTCGCGCTGGGCAGCCAACGAAGCGGAAAGCTCATTACGGCAGGACGCGGCGCGTCAGATCACCATGTCGTCTTCAATGCGGTCAGGAATGGGTGCAGGCTGCATCGGTAGTAGGACGCAGAACTCGGAGCCTTTACCTGGGGCACTTTCGACGCGCATCATGCCTTGATGGCTGCGAACAATACCCATGACAGCAGCCATTCCCATGCCGTGGCCCTGGCGTTTCGTCGTAAAAAAAGGTTCGCACACCATTTTGCGTGTTTCCTCGTCCATTCCACAGCCCTCATCAATGACCGTGACGAAAATGTATTCCCCCGTCGGTTGGTCCGAGTTCACCATGATGTTTTCAAAAGCATCGCTGCCACAGTATTCGGAACCTGTTCGAATGGTGAGTGTCCCCCCACCGCTTTCCATTGCGTCTGCAGCATTGCTGACGAGATTCAGAACGACCTGTTGAATCTGCACATCATCGACCTGAATATTCGGAAGTGATTCTTCAAACTCATAAACGACCTGAATATTGTCAGGGAATTTCACCTTCACCAATTCGGTGATGTCCTTGGCGATATCCGACAGACTTACCGCATTGAGATCGCGTGGCGCACGCCCGGCGAAGGCCAAGAGGTTTTGACAGAGATCATGCGCACGATCGGAACCCTTAAGGATTTCCTTCATCGAATTCAACAACATGGTGTCACCGGTCTGGCGACGCATGGCTAACTCTGCGTGACCGCGCACAACCGTAAGAATATTGCGAAAATCATGCGCAATACCACCGGCCAACACACCCAGACTCTCTAATCGTTTCGCCTGCCGCGTACGCTCTTCCAAACGTGCCTGTTCCGCTTCCATGGCGACGCGCTCTGAAATGTCTCGAATGAGAAGTACCGCGCCCCCGCGATCCTCCAGTGTTCCGGTTATAATCTCGAGTGGGATCCGCGTGCCATCACGCTGAATGCCGGTCGCCAGACCATAATGGTAACCATCATGCTCCAGGGCTTCGTAAATTTCCCGTGGATGACTAGGGTGCTTGCGGCGATCAGAATAGAGCAGGTCTGTTTGTTTGCCGATGACCTCCACGCGCGACCAACCAAAAATACGCCTTACGGCATCGTTGCAGACTGAGATCGTTCGCTTAGGATCAATGACAATGAGCGCATCCAGTCCGATCCCGGAAATAATCGCCTCTAACTCGAGTTGGCTGCTATTCAACTTGCGCCAGCGCATGTAGGTCACAACCTGCAGAGCCATAATCCAGAAGAACAGGAAGTTAACCAGAATGCGTGTCATCAGAGAATCAAAATGAAACGCAAAAAAGCGGTGCATACTGCCGCTAAAATTGATCATTAAGTTCAGAAGCACTAAGACGGCAGCCATAACAATGGCCACACCTAGTCCGGAACTGCCCGGCGTATTCTCCTGAGTCTTTTTCATGTGAGCAGCTACCAAAGGCGATTGATCCTCGACGGTCCGTCGACTAAAAAACGATTTCGCATGTCGGCAGGGCCATACGCAGACGTTCTTTATCGTCGGCCGATATCTTGTTGCCGCCCAACTTGAGCCACTCCAAGCCCGAGAGTCCGCTCAGTTCTTCGGGCAGGCTCTTGATCCCGGCCCGTTCAAGATCAAGACGACGCAAGTTTGGCATCTCGAAGAGCACAGCCGGCAACGCTTTGAGCGGGTTACCACTGAGGCTCAGGTCCGTCAGCGACTCCATGGAAGCCATTGCGCCAGGCAGATCCGTGATTTGATTGTCGCGCAAATACAGACGTTGCAAGCTTACGAGTTCACCCAACGACGCTGGAAGCGCACTCAGTTTGTTGCTGTTAAGCCTAAGCCATTTCAGTGCTTTCAGACCTGAAATGGCGTCCGGTAGGCTTGCGACTTGATTGCGATCCAGATTCAAATAAGTCAGCCCTTCTTGCTGACAGAAGGACGGCGGGACCGCCGTGATCGCGTTGCCGCTGGCATATAGCGTTTCCAGTGCAGACAAATCACTAATTTCTTCGGGGAACGCCGCCAGGCCCATCTCGGCAACATCGAGCCAAACCAAACCCGTCAACCCAAGAAGCGCTTTGCCGGGATTGGCCAAGGTATTCTTACGCAAGCTAAGGCGCGTCAGCCCATCAATAGCGCCAAGGCCAGCAGGGGCGTTTGTCAGCCCTTGGTCGTGAAGATTCAAAAACTTTCGCTCTGCATCGCTGGCCTGTGCCAGCTCGGGAGAGGTGAATTCAGGAACGCGATCAGGGGCTCGCCAGGGAAAACAACCCAAGGTCACAACCGCGACCATCATGGCAAAAACATTTCTCAACATGCGACACTACTCCA
>JAPKCZ010000509.1 GCA_028822745.1 Kiritimatiellia bacterium
CCCCTTAAACCATGTCGGATTCGAAATTGAACATTGTTGTTATCGGGGCATCGGGGCATCTGGCGCGTACAAAAATTTACCCGGCCTTGTTTTCGCTCTATTGTCAGGGCTTCCTGCCGGATGATTTCTATATTGCAGGCTATGCTCGCTCGTCGATGACACAGGCGACCTTCCGTGAACGCATCACCGAAAAGCTGACATGTCGCTATTCGCCTGAAGGTGATGACTGCAGCCACAACATGGAGGCGTTCCTGGGACGCTGCTGCTATCACGCCGGACAGTACGACTCCGGGGCTGACTTTTCCGCGATGGCCAACGAGGCCGGCTTGTCCCCAAAGGACAATACGTTGTTCTATCTGGCCGTGCCTCCCAGTGTTTTTTATCCTGTTGCCGAAGCCATTCAGGACGCGGGCCTCGTAGGGCACGCCGAGGATCCATGGACGCGCATCGTCATCGAGAAACCGTTCGGGCGCGATCGGGTATCTTCGGACGAGCTGACAGAACTAATGGGGCAGGTGTTTTCTGAAACGCAAGTTTTCAGAATCGATCACTATCTCGGTAAGGAAGTGATTCAGAACTTGGTGGTGCTGCGATTTGCCAACCTTATTTTTGAGCCGATTTGGAATCGCGACTATATCGAGAGCGTCCAGATCACCTGGCAGGAAAACAAGTCTATCGAAGGCCGCGGCGGATACTTTGATGAAGTCGGCATTATTCGCGATGTGATGCAGAACCATTTGTTGCAGATTCTTGCGTTGGTCGCCATGGAGCCGCCGTCGCGCCTCGGAGCGACGCACATTCAGGACGAAAAGGTGCGTGTGTTGAAGTGCATCTCGCCACCCGGGGTCGATGAGGTCGTGACGGGCCAGTTTGTGGGCACGACGTCCGATAAGTACACCGTGATGGGCTACAAGGATGACCCAACGGTGCCTGACGATTCAAATACGCCGACCTACGCAGCCACCGTGATGCACGTTGTTAACCGGCGTTGGGACGGGGTGCCCTTCCTGATGATTGCAGGAAAAGGGATGGATGCGAGCGCCAACGAAATTCGTATTCAGTTTCGCGACGTGCCAGCCAATATGTTCCGGCTTGCCGGCGAAAACCCGAGCCGTAATGCGCTTGTGATCAACGTGCAACCGGATGCCTCCATCTATTTTGAAATTGTGGCCAAAGTGCCCGGCGTTGGCATGAAGCTGGATTCGCGGCTTCTGGATTTGCGCTATGCATCGGCGTTCAACGAAATCATTCCAGATGCCTACGAAGATCTACTTCTCGATGTCATCAATGGGGAGAAAAGTCTCTTTATTCGTGAAGACGAATTGGCCGCATCGTGGGATGTGTTTACACCGCTGCTTAAAGAGATTGAGGCCGGTGGCGTCTCACCTGTGGACTATCCCTTCGGAAGCAAAAGTGGCCCCGAGGCTGCTGCCGCTCTGGCTGAGCGCCACGGCATGACGCTGACCGATTTTCAGGCTTCAAAGGACGCCACATGATGGTGGTCAGGTCATGGGCGTTCGGCGTGGCGCTCATTACAAGCATGATGATGGGCTGCGCGACGGGCCAAGCTGAAGAGGCGACGGCTGATGCGGCTGGGACCAACGCTGCACCTGTCGTGCAACTCGTTCCAAACGACACCGAATACACCACCCTCACGAACGTTACGGGAAATGGTGAGTATGATTTCGGTTTCCAGGTGGGTGAAGAGCTCTATTACAAAATCTACTGGGGCTGGATTCCCGTCGGCAAGAGCCGCATCATCACCCGTTGGGTAGAAAAAGACGGTAAGCGCTTCATCTCCATTCGATTTCGCACGCGCAGCAACAGCGTGATTCGAAAAATTTATAAGGTCGATGACCGATTTGAATCCATCATTGATCCAGAGACCTTTTTGCCGGTTAAGTTTTCCAAGAAGTTGCACGAGGGAAAGCAACGCTATCATCAGGCGACGACGTTCGATCACGTCAATAAGGTGGCCATCTGGAAATCGTTCAAAAAGAACGAAGAAAAAGTTCTCGATATCGAATCCGATACGCGCGACATCCTGACCTCTTTGTATTACATGCGCTCGATGAAAATTGAGGAGGGCGATCATAACGCGTTTACCGTGATGGAAGGGGAGAAGCTCTACGAACTTGAGGTGCAGGCCCACAAGGTCGAACGTGTTCGAACCAAAGGTTTTGGAAAAGTGAAGGCCCTCAAACTTGTTCCCAAAGCCAAGTTCAACGGGCTCTTTGTTCAGAAGGGCAAGATGACCACCTGGGGCTCTACGGACGAACGTTTTGTCGCCGTTCGGATTGAGGGCCAGATCCCTGTCGCTAAGGTGAAAATTATTCTTAGTGAAGTGTATGGGCCCAAGGAAGATTTTTGGACAAAGAAGACGAAAAAGAACTCCAAGTCCAGAGCGAAAAAAGAGGTTGATGAGGAAGAGGTTGAAGCCGCCCTGCGGGAACTGGATTAGCAAGCATGAGCGGGCACTACGACATCATTGTGTTGGGCAGCGGCGGCGGCGCCAAAATTGCACGCCCAGCGGCGCGCATGGGCCTTCGTGTTGCATTGCTTGAGAAAGAG
>JAPKCZ010000510.1 GCA_028822745.1 Kiritimatiellia bacterium
TTGAATCTCCTGTGGCCGGAGCCCAAAAGAGGGCGCGCGCGTCCGAACGCGTTGGTGGCCACTTCGGATATGGGCGCAGATAGGGTTGAGTTCTTGTGTCAGATGTTCCCTGAGTGCCGCATTCCTTACATTGTTCGAAACGGCATTGAGGTGTTGGCATCGCGCATGGAGAACAAGAATTTCAAAGACGTGCCCTTTGAAGCGCACTGCCACATATGGGTACGCTCATATGGCATGGCGCTATGGGGTGCGAACCGGGAGGAGTTCGTTGTCGTTCGCCACGAAGCGCTCGTGGACAATCCGGATAAAACTGTCGCAGAGGCTCTGTCCTCCTGTGGGCTTTCGTATCATGCGGACTGTGTCAATGCTGTGGCGGGGACGCGTTTTCACCCAACCGCCGCTGCGGGCGAAAGTGCTGAGGCGGGTGCCGATCTCAAGCAGCGTCACCAGCGATGGGAAGGCTGGAGTGAGGCCCAACGCACCACGTTCTCCACAATATGTGGTGAGGCCATGGATTATTTTGGATATCCGATGCCGTGGTTAACATTGTGAAGGAGCTCAGGGAAAGCATAAAGCCATTTACAGAAGGTCGCGAAGGACGCAAAGTCACGCGTGCCGCGTGATAAACTCGCTGACCCGTTCTTTGATTTTTAGGATGTCACAGATATGATGCAGGGACCTACTGAAGTAGTGGATCGCGAGACACTCGCGCCTGATTGGATATCGCTTTCGGCCGAGGAACGTGATTTGCGGGCCTGGGACGCGATCCGGCACTGGCCGCGGGACGCGGGCATGAACGTTGTTCGTGAGGGCATTGATTTCGGGCATGCGACGCGATGGTTTCTTTGGGATAAGGTGGGGCGTGCTATTCGCAACACCTTGGATGCCGAAGACGATGTCACATGTTCGGGGCGTTTGGAAAACAAGCTCGCGCCAGCATCGGTCAAGGCGTCGCCTCCGGTCAAAATCGTCGCTAAACTGAGGAACCGTCTGATCCAACGCAAAGTTGCAGCGAATCGTATGCTTCGGAACAAACGCGTGCTTTACTGTCCGTTTCCTTATTCGCGTCATGCCCAAATTCTGGAGACGCTCATTGAGCGTGACCGTGCCTATGAGATTTTCGTGCCTTCCAATGAACAGGCGCGGTGGCCGGGAACGGTTGCTTTTGATGCAACCCGTGAAAAGCACGGTGATGGTAACCGCTGGGCCAAGGAATTGTCTTCCGGGATGGTGAGTGGTCTTGCTTGTGCGGGAGTTGCAGTTAATGGGGACGCGTGCGCGCAACTTGAGCAGGAATTGAAAGTTTTTGTTGCCACCGTGCTGTGTGCCAAGCGAGATCTTGAACGTCTGCATCCCAATGCAGTGCTTGTTCCCAGCGACAACACGCCGCCGTTCAGCGCGATGACGCATGCAGCACGTGCTCTCGGTATTCCGGTGATTCTCTTGCAGCACGGCATGGACTGCGAGCGCTATTTTCTGGATGACGCGTATGCGTCGCACATTGCCTCGTGGGGTGCCTATCGGCGAGAACGCTATACGCGTGATTCCGAGCATGCGCCTGTGCGGATCTCCAATGTTGGCAATGCTCACTACGACCACGTTGACCCGAAACTGTTCTCGCACAAATCACAGCCCGGGCAGTGGCTATGGGTAACGCGTCCGCATCGCTCGGAGAAATGCTACGCTCCGTCGCGACGCCGTGATGAGGGGCTGCGCATATTGGATGCGCTCATCGACGCAATGACGGTAGCGCCTCAAACGCGTCTGACGATCAAACCACACACTTTCGACTATGCTGATCTATATGAAAAGCGGATCGCTGAACGGGGGTTGAGCGACCGCGTGGTTGTGTCTGTCGACGCACTGTGGCCATTGTTGGCCGACGCGGAGATTGTCATTACTGAAGATTCGACGGCTGGAATGGATGCAATGGTTTTGGGTAAGCCGCTCGTTCATGCCCATTTTGCTGAGTCAGCCCCAGTCATGCCTTTTGTCGCATTTGGCGCTGCGCACCAGGCATTCTGCGCAAGCGAAATGGCGTCTACGTTGAAGCGTGTGTGCGCTATGGGTGATTCCGATTTCGAAGAGATGCGAATCGCGCAAGGCGAGTTTCTCGATTACGCAGTGGGGCCACGCGACGGCCAGGCGTCAGTACGGGCGTCGGCCTTCATTGATAGCGTCGTACTTGGGCATGCCGTATGACCGTTTTTTCAATTCCTGAAAACTTAGCTAGCCTCGGGGCATGGCCCGTCGGGACGATTTACTGATATGCATATCTTGTTCATAAGCAATGCCGCCTCAAATACGGGCGCGCCAATTGGGTTGCTGCACCTGATGCGGTGGCTGAAGGAAAACACCAACGTGACGTTCGAGCTGTTGCTTCGGGTGAGCGGGGGAACGCTACAGCCCGTATTTGAAAGTCTGTGCAATGTTGTTGCGTATGATGAACTCTGGTCGGGTCAACGTTTGCCAGCGCGCGTGGCACGGCGTTTCGGTTTTAATTCACTGTTGGGGCAATCCTGTTTGAGTCCAGTCGAACAACGGTATGGCACGAGCGGCTTTGAT
>JAPKCZ010000511.1 GCA_028822745.1 Kiritimatiellia bacterium
ACGCCCACGGATCCGACATGCTGGGCGTAACGATGCCCCCATTGGCAAATGATGTTTCAAGGCCTGCCTCTTCGTTTTTCTCAATCAGCGTGACCTCATGGCCCTGACGAGAAAGAAAATAAGCGGTTGTCACACCGACAATCCCGCCGCCCAACACCACCACCTTGCGCGAATCAACCACAGTCATCCCCTCTCGTATGAGATCGCCGATCGATTCGTTAATACATCAAGCGAAACGCGGACGTTAAATGTTGTAAATGCTAGGGGAATAAGAGCCCCATTATTTCAGTCAACACAGTGTGTTCACTCAGTTAGAGAAATGCAACGCACGCATTGACTTGCTCTCATCGACAACAAAGAACTCCGGGGTTGGAGAAAAAGGGCAGTATTAGCGCAGCGCGGAACGACGGGAGACCACAAACGATTCATCCTGAAACCACAAACCATTGTGCTCATGCAAGACTCGCGCAGTGGCATCTAAATAACGACCTTCTGAGATAACCGCTTCAAGGCGCTCATCGTCAATCTGTCCAGCGTAGATCGCCGCGTTCCAGGCCGCAAACAAAGTCGACGTCCCGATACTGTCGGCAATTTCTTCGGGCAATGTATGCATCTGATATTTGAAAACTGACTTGGCATCGGAGCCTGCACTGAAACTATATCCACGACTCTCGTTACCCAACGTTTCCTTTAGTACTTGGATCAGTTCATGACGATCCGCTCCGGCAACTGATTCCTCCGGCCACATCGCTTTGATGATCTCCTCACCGGGATCCTGGCCAAAGGATTGAATACCCAGTAAGCGGCCACCTTCCCGTAGGCTACGGATTAATGGCAGGAGCACCTTATCCACTTTAAATTTTGCGCTCATTCGGTTGCGCCAGGGCTGAGACGCCAACACCAAATCATAATCTCCGCGAACGTGACCCTGATGGGGAATAACGGAGTCCAACAGAAAACGATTGTCTCGTCGGTAAATCACGAGCACCGACGGGCGGGTATACAACGGATTGCCTGTCTCCTCGCTAGCACGGACCTGCCAGCCGTCGACCAACAACGGGTCGATACCGCGGAGTTGTTCTCCGTATTCATGTGCCGAGGCGCCTTCAAGACTAATCTCATGCCAATTTAATGCCGCCGCTTTAGACACATCCCGCGGCATGAGCCACGGCGCTTCCGAGTAGTAAAGATTGGTAATAACAATCACGCTCGAGGGATGCTCAACCAAGCGGTCAGGTAACTTCTCCAGCGATAACCGAACATCCTCTAAGCTGATTTCTTTAGCCACCACCAGAAAAGGAATGGTCGGGAAGCGTCGATGCATTGCGCGAAGCAAATGACTGAGCACCGTGCCATCACCCACTCCGGCGTCAAAGAGGCGAAACGCAGGCGGCTGAGGTGTTATATGCCGCAACTCATCCGCGGCCCGCTCAGCCACCTTCCACTTCTCATTGCAGGTGTTAATGAAAGCGAGGTATTTCTGACGGTTATCGTAAAACCGAAAAGGCCGTGGTTTCCGTGATATCGGCGCCCGCGCCGCCGACCCGCTTCGGTCGGATACAGACATTTGTTCGGCGGCCTGACCCGACTCGGTATTCGTGTGGGCAAGAAACGCCCGAATTTTTTGTGCACTCGCCAGCGTCACGCTCTTTCCGTTACGCAAACGATGGCATAACTTACCGTCATTGACCGCCTGGAGCCCACAAGTCGTCTCGGCGATTCCATTATCCCGACAGTATTTTTCGATCTCTGCCAACAACGTTTCAACCTCGGTCGTCATCGTCTGTTACCTGTGGGGCTCCCCGATTGGGCGGGTAGAAGAGCGGATTTAGCCACAAGTCGTTCGTTGAGTAAAAGTTTTCGCCCATTAATTCATCAATAATCTTAGATGGGCTATTACCCATTCCGCTAGAAATCGGCATATATATCGCCTTTTATGAATCAACTTGGTTTAAAGAAATACTTCTCCCAGCGAACCATCGGGAGATTTCTGAGGTTTTCGAACGATAATGGGATTTTGCCCAGTTTTTGACCCAAATCCAAGGGACAGATCCATCCCAGCCAATCTAGGCCCATAGAAGACACTGGCGCCTAGGCGTGTCCCCTGCCGCTCCCTCGCCCGAGCCTCCCGTGCCCTAAGCCTGACGTCGACTTAAATAAAGAGTCAACCGCACGCAAAGCAAGCCCAACAGCCCCAGTCCAAACGTTATCTTCAAAACCGCCGTATACCCCGACAATGCCCAGACGATGCCAGCCACACTCGGACCAAAAGCCCCCCCCAGGATATAGGCAAACGACACCAGCGCAGAGATCGTACCGAAGTGGGTTCTGCCCAGAACTTCTGCTGTCACAACCGGTTTGGCGATTGTTTGAATGCCGACACCAGCCCCCTGCAGCCCTACGAAGAGAAACAGAAAAATTAATGCAGTAGATGCCGCAATAAGGCTGACGCTCGCCAAACACAACGCCACAAACGCCCAGCCACAAACATTAACCAGTGAAACACGCGGATTAAACCCCAACAAACACAACCGCCCGATGACTTGGGCAACACCAAAAAGCG
>JAPKCZ010000512.1 GCA_028822745.1 Kiritimatiellia bacterium
GCACCGTGCGGGTGACGTCGTACTCCCGGATGCCAAAGGTTGAGCCTTCCGTGAAAATGATGTCCTGTAATGACGATTTCTGATCGGCATGGCATAGCACAGAAAGTTGCACGCCGGGACGCTGTTTCTTCATCTGCACGGGTGTGACGAAAACCTCCAGGCTGCCCGCCGCGCGCAGCTGTTCCGTCAGGTCACCCACGGCTTCTGGCGTCATATCGTCGAGATTACACTCAAGCATCACGCAACTGTCCTGAATGTCGCTTTCCGCCGTCGCCGTGGTGAGATGCATGGCTCGGATGTAGTTTGCGCGTGTTGTGAGCGTCTTGTGCCCGAAACCGTTGCCTGCACCGATGACGGTGCTTTCAGATAAGGCCGACGTCAGGGGACGTTCGGTCACCCATGTCGTCAACAGTGCCGCGCCGGTCGGCGTAACCAGTTCGGTGGGTTCCTCCGTCTGCACCGTCTTGAAGCCCTTGAGCAGTTCAACGGTGGCAGGGACGGGCACGGGCATGACGCCATGGGCGCAGGTGATCGTGCCCGTTCCGACGGGGAGCGGACCCATGCGGACCGCATCGATGTTGAGCAATTCGAGCGCGAAGCAGCAGCCAACAATGTCGATAATGGCATCGATCGCGCCAACCTCATGAAAATGCACCGATTCGGCCGAATGCCCATGCACACGGCCTTCGGCTTCGGCGAGTCGGCGAAAGACGGCTTCGCTGAGCGCTTTTGTCGATTCGCTGACCGGTGCCTGCTGAATGATTTTGCACACGTCCGAGAGATGGCGGTGGGGCAGGTGGTCCCCTTCATCGTGGTGGACCGTGACCAGCGTGCCATGCTGGCCGTGTTCGCCTTTAGCTTCGATCGAAATGTCGGTTGGTTCAATGGCCAGAGCGTGCAGGGCTTCCAGTAAGGGTTCGCGTGGCGCACCCAGATCAATGAGGGCACCCAGCAACATGTTGCCGCTGGCGCCGCCGACACTGTCGATTCGGAGAATATTCACAGTGAGGAGTCCTTTGGTTGTGCAACACTTTGCCGATTGATACGTGTCGCTGCGACGGCGGCACCAAATCCATTGTCGATGTTGACGACGGTAATCCCTGACGCGCACGAATTGAGCATCGCGAGCAGAGCGGTCACGCCACCGAAACTGGATCCGTATCCCACGCTGGTCGGTACGGCGATGACGGGGCAATGCATCAGCCCACCCAAGACCGAAGGCAAGGCGCCTTCCATGCCGGCCACAGCGATGACCACTGTCGACGTCTCTAGTTCAGGGAGGCGCGCGAGGAGACGGTGCAAACCCGCCACACCGACGTCATGTACGCGGACCACATGCCCGCCCATAAATTCTGCTGTCGCTGCCGCTTCTTCGGCCACGGGCATGTCGGAGGTGCCCGCACAAACGACGGAAATGTGGCCGATGGGTGACGGCGGGGTCTGTTGACGTGTGATCAACCGGGCCTGCGCATCGTACGCAGCTGCGGGAATAATGGCGTGTACGGCGTCATAGGCTTCGGGTGACGCACGTGTGGCCAACACGTCCTGGCCGGCGTCATTGAGCGACTTGGCGACGGCCGCAATCTGCTCGGGTGTCTTGCCGGGGCAATAGATGACTTCCGGCATGCCGCAGCGGCGTTGGCGGTCGAGATCGACGCAGGCAAACCCGATATCGTCCTGCGTCGGCGCGAGGCGGGTTAACGCCTCTGCAGCTGTCAATGTGCCGTTTTCTATCTGTTTGAAGAGCTGAGCGACGTCGGACGTATTCATTCGGAGTCTCGGAGAGTTACAAAAGGTTCACACCATCGTGCTTTCCCACGCGCGTGGCGTCAAGCCGTGTTTAGCTTTCGGAATCAATGCGGATTGTGCTATAGCAGTGCGCCATATGAGTTTGGAACCAAAAGACAACGCCGATTTTACGGTTGGCGCCTATACCGGGCAGGTGAGCGCGGATGTCGATCGTGAATCTTTGCTGGCTTGGGCCGCTGATATCGCGACGCATGTGCGAGCCCGTGATGTTGATGTCATATCGGATGGACGAAACCGCAATGTTCGTGTGAATGCGACGATTGCTGGCACCCGCCGGGATCTGCTTGTGAAATCATTTGGGCGCGAATCGCCATTGCGCGATCGCTTGCGTCGCGCACGTGGTTCGAAAGCGCGCTGTACATGGGACGCGGCCGCGCACCTCCTCAAACACAAGGTTCCAACACCCCGCCCCGTATGTTTTCTCGAACGCACGGAGAATGGCTGCGTTGTTGAGAGCTATTTTGTTTCCGACTTTTTGACCGACTCGATCAGTTTCACCGATGCACTTGTCGAACGCTTTACCGGCGATCCACAATGCGTCGCCTTTATGGAACTCCTTCAGCACGTCGCCGAGTCCATTCGGGTGATGCATGCGGCTGGGTTCTTGCACAATGATCTGGGAAATCAAAATATTCTATTACAGCGGGACGCGAGTGGCATGTGGACGACGGCCGCTTTTATCGATCTCAACCGCGGACGCATCCTGCCGGCGTTGACTGCGCAGCAGCGTGCTCGTGACCTCTCGC
>JAPKCZ010000513.1 GCA_028822745.1 Kiritimatiellia bacterium
TGCAAAGCCTCAGCCCTGCTCCGGACTCATCACGCTTATGCAACAACGGTGCCGCTCAGACGACTTCCACCGGCACCCGTTTTGCCAACGCGCACATCAATTCATATCCGATCGTTCCCGAAGCGTGGGCGACGTCGTCGATCCTGACCTGGTCACCCCATAGCTCGACTTTTGAACCGATCCGCGCATGCGGGCAAGGCGACAGGTCGACGGTCAGCATGTCCATCGAAACACGGCCCACCACTTGCGTCATCACGCCGTCGACTGCGATGGGCGTACCCGTGGATGCGTGCCGGGGATAACCGTCTGCATAGCCGCAGGCAACCACGCCAATGCGCATTTCACGATTCGCGGCGAAGGCGCGACCATAGCCGACTGTTTCCTGCGCCGACAACGACTGCACGCCGATCACTTCGCTTCTGAACGACATTGAAGCGCGCAAGCCGACGTCGCCGATGTGGCGCGACTGACCTGTGGGCGAACCGCCGTAGAGCACGACACCCGGGCGCACCCAGTCGCGATGCGCCTGGGGATGCCACAGAACGGCTGCGGAATTCGCGAGACTTCGTTGACCCGGTATGTCTTGCGTCACCGCATCGAAACGATCCATCTGCCATGCAACGTCGCCTTCGTCCGCATTCGCGAAATGGCTCATCAGTGTGATGTCCGCGATACCCGGAATCGATTTCGCCTCCTCCCACGCGGCGCGGTATGCGTCGGGCCGGAAGCCGAGACGATTCATGCCGGAGTTCATCTTCAGATTCACGTTGACGCGCTTGCCTGATGACGACAGGCGCAACAGATCGAGTTGCTCACGGCAATGCACGGCCATGGAAAGATCGAACTGTTGAGCGATCTGCACATCATCCGGCCGGAAGATACCTTCCAGAAGAAGAACCGGCCTCGTCCAACCCAACTCGCGCACGCGGACCGCTTCGTCGAGATCGAGTAGCGCAATGCCATCGGCACTCGCGAGCGCCGGAAAAATGCGCTCGATGCCGTGTCCGTATGCGTTGGCTTTGACCACGGCCCAAACCCGTGATCGAGGTGCCCGCTGTTTGACGACGGAGAGATTATGGGCAACTGCGTCGGGATGAATCTGCGCAACGATGGGGCGTGGCATAGGAGGCGTTCAGGCTTGTTTGGAAAGGGAATAGATGCCTGTTGCTAACAACCAGCGTTATGCGTTACAGGCAGCGTTTTCCACTATCGTATCGAGCCTCAGCCAGTTTTTGTTAATGTATTGTTTTGATTTTCAGGTTTATATGTCAGTCGAGTAGCCCGACCCCGCCAACGCTTTTTCATGTCCGCTTCGGTCAACAACTTGATCCAATCGGCCGCCCGCGCTCAGCGGCGGCTTCGAACGGCTAGACTCGGCTCTGGTCTTTCGAGGGGCGCCCATCTCAGGCATACACCCCACCCCTCGGTCTTGTAGCCTGCCGCTCCCTCGGGCGGCAGGCTTTTTTTCGTGGACAGACCTGTTCGATTTGAAGAGATGCGGAGCAGTCGCTGGAAAGTGCACTACGTATCTAATCCAGGATCGACAGCAATTCGGCAATGCTAACGTCGGGTAATTGCTTGGCGATCATGTCCCAGAAGATCACGTCATGCATCGCGCTTGCTTCTTCTGCCGTCCTCCATCGCCGTGCGCCGACGATGGTATCGGCGGTTTCGCTGGCGGCGTCTACGATTGTTTTAATGTCTTGTTTGTGCATGAACGGGTTATCGGCTACAAATGCGGCTTTTTTAGTCTCGCAATCGTTTGCCAGGAATATGAGCGCGCTCGACTCCTGTATGAATTCGGCCGCAGCAACTGGCCCGGGGCGGCAAGCAAGCAGCGCGTAGCGCGCCGGCATGATACGGGGCGCCCCTTTCAAAGATGGCACAGGAAGCCCCTCCCTTGAGAATTCGGACACGTGGGAAACAGACAGGCGCTGCGTAGCAGCCAGGCGGAATCAGAAGGAAGTCTCGCGACAAGGTGGTCGCGGTTATTCTAATGACCCCGCTCTGCCATCCAGCATTACAGCGGTTTTTCCACATCACGCCACCGGCGAGCCCCTGGCGTGTCAATCTTGCGCGACGACTGGATCCCCTTTAGCCGTGTATAAATTATTCTAAAAGACGCTCTATACGCCCCGTCTCATTTTTTGATTTATTTACCATAGCCATTCGACTTTTTCGTTAAAGCCGCGTAAAGCGATCATCGAAGAATGCGCACATCGGCGGAACGCCCGCCCGCCCAATTAATGTCCTGATACGACAATGTCCTGGCTAATTCGGCCATATAATAAAGATGCAAATTTCATTTGCATAACATGTGTCAACAAGAAAAATGACAGGGTCTTGAGAGAGGCTTTGCAGGCCATATCATTCCGGGGAAAACTAATGGAGAGGGTTCATGCTCTGCCGCGCAGCGCGCGGCAAGGTGCCATGCCGACGCTAGCAAACGCGATGACTCGCGTCGACATCGCGCTGTGCAATGGTTTTGCACTACCGAAGGTTGCAGCGCTCATCGAGATATTCCACAAGGCGAACGTGCTCAACGCGGCGCAACG